>JAYVYS010000954.1:0-6017 GCA_043784005.1 Isosphaeraceae bacterium | reverse complement strand
TTCCGGAAGACGGGAGGAATTCCCGCAACGACAACATCCATTTGACCGATCGCTTCCGCGGGAACCGAAATTGACGATTGCGCCGGAATACTCCACTGGGCGGCAGCCCAAGGGTAAAGAAAGAGGAGCTCGACATCAAAGAGGAGGAAAACGATCGCCACGAGATAGTAGCGCACATCAAAGCGCTGGCGAGCATCCCCGATCGGGTCCATTCCCGATTCGTAAGGCATCTCCTTGATGGCGGTCGCTTTTTTGGGCCCAAGGAATGCGCTGGCGACAAGCATTCCGACAGCGGTCATCACCGCCACGAAAATGAACAAAAATACTGGAGTGAATTCCATACTCATCGACAAATGAACCGACTCATCAAGGACCAACCGACCATCTTTGTGAAGTGTTTCACAAAGTAGGGCCAAGAAAAATCCCAGCCACTCAAGGCCGGGACACACGATCAACGCCCCCGATCATACGGACGACGATCGATTTCGCAAGGGGGCACCGAAAGATCACAAAGCAGTTTCCTTCTCGATGACGCCGTACCGGAATGACCGGCGATCTATGGCCAATGACCATCTCTTCGGAAGAGGACTTGCCCAGTTTTCCTATTCTCTTCTTGGTTGTTGGCCATCCGGCATCGGCCTTCGGCTCGAAGCGGGAAAGAAACGGCCGTGAGAAAGATCAGACTCACGACTTAGGAATTGTAAGCTGAAGGTGGAGGTCGTCAACCGAGGCGACGACCAATCCGTCGATGCGATACTCTGCGTCAAGGGGCTGACGGGGGGGAAGAATCCGCAGAGAAAGGTGTGGTCGCGCGTCTGGCTCGGTTGAGAATGTCCGCCGCGGTCGTGCGATTCGCCGAGGCCGATCCTGCTTGGAGACCCGACTCCCTCGGCATCGATGACCCAAAGGCCCCGCCTCTGGCGAACGGGAGACGGGTGATGCTCGACCGCGTTGAGGACGAGGGCGAGATGAGATCAGCGGACGAACCTCGGGAGTTTTCCCGGCCCGACGAAGGAACCGGCGACATGTCGGAAGCCCCGGGTCGTGGCGGGATGTTTCTGGTATCGGGTACGGCTCGCGATCTCGGTGTGATGGGCCGCGCTCGCCTCATCGCCGGCATGTTTCCCACACCCGGGCTCGTCGGGAGACGGTCCGAAGGGCGTGGCGCTCGATCCGTGGAAGGTCGGATCGGGGTCGTATCCCGCATTGAACGATCGTCGGCGGGAAGGTCCAGGCCGGGTTCATCACGAATCGGGTCGGCGAACCGATCGGTTTCCCTTCCACGGTCCGGAGCGGTTGCGGTCCTGCCCGCGGAAAGCCTGCGAGCACTACGAAGCGTCTCCATATTGTACTCGCGAAGCAATTCTGATCGCTTCTTGGGGTCCTTCTCGGCGACGGCCTTGAAATAGCTCTCGCTGGTCTGTTTCCGCTGCCGGTCATAGTCGACATCAGCCTCTCGGTTGGGTCGATAGAGCCGCCCGAATTGCCGGTCGTATTGTCGATTTGCCTTGTAATAGGGCATCCCCGGCCCACTATTGTAGCGCGACATTCCGCGACGCGCGTCGGGCTCTCCCGTGTCCGACTCTTCCAACCCGCTCAGGTAATCCCGGAACTGGTTGGCCGATCGGTTGCCCGCACGCTCCATGAGGCGATTCTGGTTGGGAACAAGACTGTCGGCGTTTGGGTAGGCGGGGAAAAAGTAAGGCTGGTACTGATTATTATATTCGCCGACGATGTTGTACGGGTCCATCGTGTGCTGAGCCGGGGCTCGACCGCCAAATCCGATACTAATGACAAAGGCTAGCGCGAATGCCGAGTAAAGCGAACGCGAGGTTTTGGAGTAAACCGGACGAGACGAGATCATCAGAACCTCCCTCGACACGACGAGTCCGGGATCTCGGACGGGCCGCATTCTCATCACAGGAACGGATTGGAAACCGACGAGATCTCAAATCATACCACGTCTCCGCGCTGAGCCGGGATCGAAAACTCGCGGACTGGACCCCATCATCGTCGCGATCGGCAAGGTCGCTAGCTCCTTCCGCTCTCCGGCCGATATTCCGGTCCTTTCAAAGACGGAGCCGCGTCATTGCGGCGCGCCTCGTGTGCCATCTCGCTCGAAACCGTCAGCATCCCGATCCGGCCGGTGCCGCCGACGAGACAAGAGTTCCCAGGTGAGATCGCAGTGACCTCACGGGCGTTCAAAAGGAGACATCTTTCACCCTCGATCCCCTTTGAGACAACAGAAATCTTACCCTCAAGACCGATGACGAGGCGGAAATCGTCGGACGCAGGTAATACGTGAGTTTTCGCAGGGCTTACGTCTGCGAGGGCGTAAGGAAAACGAAAGCGAACGTCTTCCGGACGTACAAGCTCAGCGAGTCCCTGTTCTTCCTGATTCGAAAAAGGTGCGTGAAGGTGATCAAAACCCCAAACTTGAATAAATCGCTCGCGGAAGTGATCCGGAGGTGATCCTTCGTGACGAAAAGCGATCAGGTCGACATCATCCCCCGCATCCACGCCATGACCTTGGGGAAGCACGATGAGGTCGCCCAAGCCCACGCTCACTTCGCGACGATCCGTCGCCAGCGTCATTCCATCTCTTAACGCGATCGCATAGAGAGTCCCGTCGGGCTCGTACAGAAATGAGCCACGTGGAGGCTTGTATAACTCAATACAGGGTTCCCAATCGCGGAGCATCGCCGAGAGCAGGTTGACGTCTTCTGGATCGTCAAGTGCGTACGCTCGAATGAAAGCCGGTGAGTCCAAGTCGGTTCTCCAATGAGGTCAATCGTCGATGAGGGAATTCGAGGGGCGTGTGATTCCTTCCGGTTACTTTGGGAGCGCGTACTTCGGTCTGCGACAAACGGCGGCGGAACGCTTGCAAATCGGGAACATGATAACAAAGCGATCTCGTTTCGCGGGCATCCGCGCCACGCTTTTCGAAGCGGATTCGACCCGTATCACCGCGCGATTCACAAAGGTACAATTACATCCTCATTTTAGCGAGAATTCCTTTTCCAGGTAGGCATTCCTCAGAAGTGGACAACCATGAGCAACCTTGGCTGGCGGCATTTATTCGTATCCCGCGAAGACGAATTGGCCTGGCTTCAAGCCGCCTGGTACGAAGCTAAGGCGGGTCGGCCGCAGTTCAGGGTGCTGCTGGGTGAAAGCGGACTGGGCAAGACGCGCCTGGTTCAAGAATTTTATCGATGGCTGTCGAGTGAGGAAGACCCGGGGACGGAGACCTGCCCTCAAGGCTAATGGCCCGACGCCTTCACGAGCGAGACCGGATCGCTCGACGTGAACCCTGTCTTTCCCAAAGACGGCACAGCACCGACCTTGCCGATTCCGTGGCTCTGGTGGGGACTGCGTTGGCCGATGCCCGAGAGGCGAAATGAAGTTGCCAATGGTTGTGCCTTGATCGACTTCCGGGCGAACCTGGAACCCCCCATTAGGCCGATCTTCGCCGCTCGCAAGCTCCAGGAGGTTCGCGGAGACGCAGTGTGGAAGATCGCCTCGCTTGCCGGTCAGTTGATCGCGCAATTCTCTCCGCTCGGTTGGCTGACTTCCGCGCGCGAAGCCTGGACGCTTGTGGCGGAGGATCGACGCACCGAGCGTCAGCTCCTTCAGGCGATGGCCGCCAGCCCTGCCGAGCACGCGGCGGCGAATCTTCGCGAATTAGAAAGTCATGTGCTCGAGACTTTCCGCCTGATCCTCGACCCGTCGAACACGCAAGCGCCTACCGTGCCCGTGATCCTCGTCCTGGACGATGCCCAATGGGCCGACCCGGTTACGCTTCGCTTTCTGCTCCAGTTGATCCAGGCCGCAGGGCAGGGAAATTGGGTGCTCCTCGTCATCGCCACGCACTGGGAAGTGGAGTGGAGGAACAATATTGATGATACGCCCGCGTCCCTCGACAATCCCACGCGACTGGCCGATTTCCCCGAGTTGCTCGGTCTTGGAGAGTCGTGGACGGGCGCGAGGGTGATCCCGCCTGTCACCAATCTCACGGCGCTCGTGAGTGCGGCGCTTCCAGGCGTGACTTCTGTCCAGTGCGACCTGATCCTCGCCAAGTCCGGCGGCAACCCGCGCCTCCTGGAAGAAATCTTCCACCACTTGCTGTCACATTCCCAACTCTTCGAAGCGCGGAATCTGGTGAAGCCGCTCACGGCAAGGGCGGAAAAGGACATTCGCGAACGCAGTTTTGAGTATCACGAACTGGTGGATGAGCGATTCTGCCGCCTGGAAGAGCATGTGCGACAGGCGCTGGGTTGGAGCAGTAGTCAGGGGATGCGATTCCTGACTCGAATCACGGAGGCCATCGCCCAGCGCGTTGCTCCAGGGTTTGACACATCCCAACTTCGACCGGCCCTGGAAACGGCCGAGGACCCTCACAGCTTTGTTCAACTCTTCCGCGACCAAGGGCGATTCAATCTGGGAGAATTCCGCCAGTCCGCGTTTCAACATGTGGCGCGAGAGAATCTGGCGTTGGACGCGGTCGAGTCGGCCGCCGTTGACCTCGCCCTGCGAGAGGTCCTGACCTCCTGGCTGCGGCGCGAGCCGAGCGATGATGGGGCGGAGGAGTTTGAACCGGCTGAGCGCCGCGATCTGCTGGCGATGGCCCTTCGTGTTTTCTCCCCCACCGCATCCGAGATGCGCGGATCGTGGGCGATTGCCATGGCCCAGATGATTCGTCTTCAATGCTCGGAATATCTGTGGAGGCCGGCCTACCTCCTGGCGCGGGATTTGGCCGACGCCGCACCGGAAGGCTGGTCCTTGGATGAGCTTCCCTGCTTATTGCAATTTGAGACCACCTCGCTGCTGCTAAAGATGCGGGACTTGCGACGTGCCCGCCAGATGGCGACCTCGCTCGTGGCGCAAGTCGCATCCGAATCGAGCCCACCAGTGAGCCAAACGGAGATTGACTACGGGTCCGCGACGCAGGTTCTCCTTGGCGATATCGAGCATGCGTTGGGCGCGCGTGAGTCGGCGTTGGCGAAATTCCGGCGCGGCCTGGAGATCAGCGAGCGGCTAATCGCTGAATTCGGCGAGACGCCGGAGGCGTTGCGCGACCTGTGGGCGTCGCTGATGATGGTAGGGGATGTCGAGCTTGCCGTGGGCTCGCATGACTCGGCGTTGGCGGCCTAGCGGCGCGACCTGGAGATCAGCGAGCGGCTGATCGCCGAATTCGGCGAGACGCCGCTGGCGTTGCGTGACCTCATGATTTCCCAGATAAGGCTTGCATCCGTGTCAGCAAAGGGCGAAGCGGTCGAACGATTGAGACAGGCTTGGGCAATCGCTAAAAAAATCGTGGCTCACGGTTGGGCCGTGCCTCAGAACCAAGAGGATCAGGCGTGGATCGCCGCTGAGCTTAGTCGACTTGAAGGTGATGATCAGGGATGAGGCATCACAATGATCACCAGCGCTCGATGCCGTGAGACTTCCCTTCCCCTCAATCGCCTCACCGCTTGCACGCCGTGGGACGACCGTGTATTGAACAACGTATCATAATATAATAAAAATGCTAGTTCCAGTAGGGTGGGCATCGCCCACCACGTAACTGACTTGCCGGCATAGTCTTAGGATGGTGGGCCATGCCCACCCTACGGAAGAGAACCCGCTAAGATTCCATCAATGGAAGGCATCTGCCACGATTAAATCGTGAGAACGAGGTTGTCCTTGTGGATAATCTCGTTGTACGCGGCCGTGATGCCCAAGGCCTTTCTTGCCTGTTCGGTTCGAAGGCCTTGGATCTGTCGAGCCTCGGTGGTCGCATAGTTGGTCAGGCCGCGCGCGAACTCGTGGCCGTCAAGGTCACGAACGGCCAGAACGTCCCCTTTATCAAAGTCACCCACGACATCCACGACGCCGATCGCCAGCAGACTTTTGGTTCCGGACTCGATCGCCTTTCTCGCTCCGGGGTCGACGACCAGATGTCCGCGAGGGCGCGCCGTCAGCCCGATCCAGCGTTTTCGGGCCGCTTGCGTCGCGCCCCGCGCTAGAAAAAGCGTGCC
>JAYVYS010000953.1:0-2486 GCA_043784005.1 Isosphaeraceae bacterium | reverse complement strand
CCGCTTTGTCGACGGCGGACCGTGAAGCTCAGTTCCGACGGGCCAAGGGCAATTCCTCCCAGGCCCGCAATATACCGAGATTTTGGTGTCACCACCATTCGAGAGGAGATTTACAACTGGGGCGAAGTTAGAACGCCCCACAAGAGACGCCGCCATCAAAATCCGCCGGAGGGCCGGAGTCCGAGGCGGCGAGAGTGGTTTCCGAAGGGGTGAAATTGGGTTCAAAGGGCACGGTCAGGGTCGAATGAGGGTCATCTTAACCCGCCCGAGAGCAAGAATGTTTCGCCGGTGATCCACGCGGAATCGGAGGATGCGAGAAAAACCGCGGTGGGAGCGATGTCATCAGGTTGGCCGATTCGCCCAAGAGGTGTTTGCGCCTCCATCTGTGAACGCATTTCGCCGGACGAGAAGCCCGCTGCGTGTACGCCTTCGGTCTCGACCATGCCAGGATTGATCGCGTTGACACGGATGTTGCGCGGGCCAAGCTCTTTGGCGAGCGTTTTGGTGACGACGTCAACGGCGGCTTTGGTCGCGCTGTAGACCGTTGACGAGGGCGGGGTAAGTGATACGACGGCTGAACTGATATTGATGATGCTTCCACCGGTGGGATCGAAGTGTTTGACCGCTTCCTGAGTGGTGAGAATCAGCCCGAGCACATTTAGGTCGAACTGTTTATGAAAATGCTCGGCCGTGATGGCTTCAAGGGGGGCGAACTCATAAATGCCCGCGTTGTTGACCAGGATGTCGAGCCTTCCGAACGCCTTCTTCGATTCGGCGAAAAGGCGTAGGATGTCGCCCTGCTTGGAGACATCCGCCTGTGACGCGATCGCTCGGCCCCCCTTGGCGGTGATCTGCGAGACGACGCGGTCCGCCCCTTCCTTGCTGGTGCTGTAGTTGACGACAACGGCCGCCCCTTCCGCCGCCAGATGCAACGCGATCGCCGCGCCGATTCCTTTGGACGCACCCGTGACCACGGCGACCTTTCCTTCAAGCTTTGACATCGGATCATTCTCCTATTCGTTGTCGATGAGTCGAGACTGGAATATAGTAGAAGTGGCTTTCGATTGGGCAAGTACGCACTTTTTGGTAGGTGTCAAATAAAAGAGGCCGGAACGATGAAAAGTCAGTCCTACAGTTGCGGGCTGGCGGCCGCGATTGCGGTGATCGGAGGCAAGTGGAAGCCGATGGTCCTCTGGCACCTCGTTCCCGGTACGCGCCGATTTGGCGAACTCAAGCGCCTGGTGACCGGGATCAGCGAAAAGATGCTGATTCAGCAGTTGCGCGAGTTGGCCGCCGATGGAATCGTGGAACGGTGGGATTACCAGGAGGTGCCGCCTCGCGTCGAATACACGTTGACGCCCCTGGGTGTTTCGCTCTCGGAAGTCCTCCGTCCGCTATGCGATTGGGGGACGAAACACATGACTCGGATCGAGGCGGCGAGAGTTCCGAGCGAGTCGTCCCGGTGATGAAGGCTGGCGGTGGCAAGAATCGTGAACTGATTGGCAAAAAAAGAACGGCACCGATTTCGCGGTGCCGCTCCATGCATAATTCGGGTTGTGAACGCGATGTCGCTCAGAGGCCCCAACCTTGTCGGAAAGCGGGACGAACGTAGTCCTCCGCTTCGGTCAAATTCGTGACGCGGCCTGAGACGGCATCGTATTCAATGGCCTTCCCAAGGCGGACGGCCACGTTGCCAAGAAGCATCGCCTCGGTCAAAACTCCCGAGTATCCGAAGTTCGACCAGGCGATCTTGGGATCGTTCTCTCGGATCGCGCGAACCCATTCCGCCTTGTGCAGCACATCCGGGTTGGTCGGCCTCGACGTGTCGCCTATCCTTGAGGGCTCTTCAGGCGTCGCGAGCTCGGGGCGAACGATTCCGAGGACCACTTGCTCCGATCCGTAGTCGCTTGGCGAGAAGATCGAACCCTTCGACCCGACAAGCAGAGACCCACTATCCGACGGCTTTCGACCCTGGAAAAGCGAGTCGGGCGGGAGGTGACGCTGGCCGTCTTTGGCACCTTCGAACCATGTCAACTTCACGGGCGGGAGATCGCCCCGCGCGGGAAACTCGTAGGTGATCGTGGCCCAGGCGGGATAGGTCTCGGCGTTCACCGGGCCGCTCTCCGCCGAGACGCGGGTCGGCAAGCCAAGCTTGAGCGCCATGAACGCGAGGTTCGCCGTGTGACAGGCCATATCGCCCATCGCCCCGGTGCCGAAATCCAGGAAGCCTCGCCAATCGTGACGGTGGTAGCCCTTGGCATAAGGCCGAGCAGGGGCCGGCCCCAGCCAGAGTTCCCAGGAGAGGTGCTTGGGAACCTCCTCCTCGGTCGGACGCGCGACAATGTCGGGTGCCTGTTTCCAATATTTGAACGGACGATTGGTCCAGACGTAAACTTCTCGGATCGGCCCGACCTCTCCGGAACGGATCAAGTCGATCCCCTTACGAAACCCGGGATGAGAGGTTCCCTGGTTGCCCATCTGAGTCG
>JAYVYS010000952.1:0-3904 GCA_043784005.1 Isosphaeraceae bacterium | reverse complement strand
CCGTTCCCTGGCGGGCGATGCGTGGCAAGAAAACCTCTTAACTTGCCGTCCGTCAAAACGTCAATTTTTCGTGCCGACACTACGTGTTTTCTTGCGTGGCATGTGAGTCGTGCGTATGTGCGTGCGCGTGCGCGTGAGTGTAAGCAATTGCGTGCATGGTGGCATACATGATTGCGTGCAATTGAAGAGTGTTTCGTGAGAAGATTCGTGCAGTAAATTAGTGGGGATTAGTACACCTGTCAGTGGAACGTTCGTGAGTGGCGGAGATAACTCATTCCATTCAATGTGGTTATGTCATTATCTTAGATATTCACCAGCACGAATTCATCGACCTTACGCGGGGACGCAAGACGCATATCCACGCCGGGGTCCGCCATTAGACGTGTGAAAGATCGCCACTCAGTTTCAAGCCACAATCGATCAGGAGGAAACGAACAACCCCGCAAGGGTGTCGGAACACCCATGCGGGGCAGAATTCTGGATCAGGCTTGTCCCATCCCAGCGATGATCGGGGGCGAACCTACACGCGTTATTCCATCAAGCCGACGAGGGTCGGTCCGACTGCCGAGGGGTACACCCGGGTTAATTCTCGAAATCCGGGTCCGAGTATGACCCCATCCAATCGTTTTCCTCGCCCTCCTCTGATGGGGCGAACGTGGATGCCGGCCCGGCCTCACGATCGGCCGCTCTGGGGTCGGACGTCTCCGACCGGCCCGGTTTTCCGGCGCACGCCTGGTCTCCGTCGGGCAGGGGATGGGAAACCAAAACACTTGAGGCGGCTCCGTTCACGGGGCTCGTGGTGCGCTGAGCGCGGTCGCCGCCGACAACGGTCGTCGGTCCCGCGGGGGGGCTCTTCAACAGGTAGCCGGCCCCGCGGCAGGTCGTGCAACCCACGCCGCTTCCGTCCACGCCCGACCCGGCGCACCCGTTGCAGAGCGGCCAGTCCTTGGGATGGCCTTCGGAGACGAAGCGCTCGACCGATTCGTAGAACGGGCCGGTCACCTTCGCCCTCTTCGCATCGTTCAAGGTCCCCTTGACCTCGGCCCGGAAGCGGTAGCGAGGCCCCGTGATCCTGCGGAAAATCAGCGCGTCGGCCTTGAACCCGGCCAGGCTCCCCAGCAAGGCGGCCTTTTCGCCGCAGAACCGATCGAACCACGCGTCGTCGCTCAGGTCCGGCCGCTGCTCCCGTTCGGTGGCGGCCTCGGTGGCCTCCCGCTCGCGGGACTTGCCGGTGGCCTTTTTGGCTTTGGGGTTGGCCTGATCCCAGGCGTCGTCGAACTCCAGTCCGAAGTCGATCAGATCGACGAGCTCGGCGCGTTGCTTCTCGTCCCGAATGTTGGCGATCGACTCCATCTGGCCCTTGCTGAGCTGCCACTTCTCGCACACCAGGATCTGTTCTTCGGTGAGGTTGGCGGCGAGCCGCTGCTCCCTCTTGGCCGTGGCGTCCGAGACGCCAGTCACTGCGGCCAGTGTTTTGGCGAAACTCAAGGCGTCCTTATCACTGACTCCCTCGGCCTTGGCGCGCTCCTCGCCGGTTTCGCCCTCGGAGGCAAAGGTCAAATTGGCCTTTGCCTTTCTGAGACACTCCGCTTTCTTCTTCATGGCCGCACCCCCCGCCTTGCCTTTGCCGACCAGTTCGGGGTGCTTGGCAATGTAGATCTCTCGCCAAAGCTTGACCGCCCTGGTCTTCTGGGCCTGGCTCAGGTTATGCCGGAAGAGGTTTTCGGTGACGGTGGCCATCTCCGCCTCCTGGTCGCCCATGTCGAGTACGTTGCACTCGATGAGTTCCTCCTTGAGGAGGTTGTCCTTGGCATAGAGGCGGTGCCTTCCCTGGACACCCAGGTAGTATCCAGGCTTGTCGGGGTTCACCCGGACGCCGATGGGGTGGAGCATTCCTTCTTCCTTGATACTCCGGGCGATCCCCTTGGCCACCCCCATGTCGAAGTCACGCGAGTCCTTGTTCAGCTTGGGGAATTCGACCTTGCCGCACGCGATCAGTCGGATTTCCATGGCCGCCTCGTCAGGATTGGAAGGGAATTGTTTCGTTACTCTATTACCGTAGATCAGGATTTTCGCGACGGCCGACGATCGGGTTGCCTCGAAGGTAACCCGTCACGATTGTCAAGGGGTGGACCCTCGGCGGTTTGAGCGCGTCGACTTGGCATTTCGACGGCCCAATACGGATCATTACCTCAGCGGGATGTTACCGGAGAGCGTTTGTGGGAAAGCTAATCTTATGATTAAGAGATCGCCTTGGACGTGAACGTCTTGCCGTTGAACACAGCCACCGGGGAGGACGCCCGCCGTTGTGATCGATTCAACCCGTGGCCCCCATGGACGCACGATATGCATCGGGCCGGCTCTATCGCTCGGTAACATTTCGTAATGAGGCAACATGGGGCGGGAACTTTCATCATCGTCAATCAGACGGCTCGACTCCGGCGCTACGCGGCTGAAAGATAGCGGACGTGATGAAAGATCGAGAACCCGATCTCGTCGCCGCTTCGAAAACCATTTCCTGAATTTGGTGACAGGAGAGCTGGCGGCCCCCGAAGCTGCGTTACCCAGAACTTGTCGCTCAGAATGAGCCGGCCGGGCAGGGGAGTTTAGCCCGAATCTCCTGGCATTAACTTTATGTGTAAATAAATTGTAGATTAATAAATGTAAAATGATCGTGTTTTCCGGATGTCGACCATTGAAACACATCCTGAGGATCGTCTCCTGAGGATCGTCGAGAACTCTCGCACTTCACGTGAGACAGGTATGTGGAGCGATCCGGATCGCATGCTCAAATGCAGTGCTCATTTGTCTCGTTTGACATAAGATGTCAGACCGAACCCGTAAGATCCATTGAGTCAGTGAGGTCACCCCGTAACTTGGCGAGGATGGGCGACCGAGCCAAGGTCACTCGCCCTCTGTAGCGAGAACGGGGCCTCATTCGGGTCACAATTACGAAGAGAGACGCCGTGCATGACGACACCGCCCTCCGCCGTCAGTGGATCTTGCTTAGGACGCTGGGTTCTCGGAGGAGTGGGCTCACGGTCCGAGAGATGGCGTCTGAGGCTGACGTCACCGATCGAACGATCAGGCGTGACCTCGACTTGTTTCGAGGACTCGGCTTTCCACTTGAGGAAGAATCGGGAGACTTCGGCCGGAAGACTTGGCGGATGCGACGGGAGACGACATGTCCGCCGCTGGCGTTCTGTCTTGACGAGGCCGCGGCCCTCTTCCTTTGTCGAAGGTTGCTTGAGCCGTTATCAGGAACACTGCTTTGGGATGCCGTCCAGAGCGCTCTGGGCAAGGTCCGGGCCACACTTTCCCCGCACGCCCTGGAATACCTGTCGAAATTCGATCGTGTCCTCTTCAACACGGCCCCGGGCGCGCACGACTACTCATCGCGCGGAGAGATCATCGACTCCCTCCAGGTCGCGATTGAGGACCGCAGGTGCCTCTGGATTCTCTACCGTTCGGAGCGTTCTCCCGAATCCAGTCGCCGCGAGGTCCATCCTTACGGGTTGATCCAGCATAAAGGGGCGTTGTACCTCGTCGCGCTCGACGCGAATGCGGACCGGGTGAAGCACTACAAGGTAGACCGGATCGAGGACGCCGAGGACTGCCCGACGCCATTCCGCGTGCTCCCCGGCTTCGCGCTGAAGGACCATTTGGCCCCGACCTTCGGCGTCTATCTGACCGGCGGCGACGCGACGGCGGTGCGCATTCGTTTTAGTCCGGAGGTCGCGCGCTATGTGGAAGAGTCGCGCTGGCACGACAGCCAGAACCTCGTTCCACAGTCGGACGGAGGCGTGATCGCGGAGTTCACATTGACATCACTTGTTGAAATTCGGTCATGGGTTTCAGGGTTCGGCTCAAAGGCGGTTGTCCTTGAGCCGGAGGAACTTCGGCG
>JAYVYS010000951.1:0-12776 GCA_043784005.1 Isosphaeraceae bacterium | reverse complement strand
TCATCATGGGTCCGTCCTCGGTCGGTATCCTGGGAAGTCTGTTCAACTGCCCATATTACCGTCGAGGCGGCCCCATGAAATCTGCATCAGTCGAGCTTAGCTCGACTTCGGCAGTTATCTGTAAAAAAGAAGCGAAACACGCTTGTTTTTCAATGACAGTGTTCAAAAGTTGGTACTACAAATCAGCGACTCCTTTTACGATCCGCAGTCGTTGAGGGAGTTCCAGGCCAAGGTGATGGAGCAGAATCGTTTGCGCCTTGCCCGGGCATACCACGCATCGCAGCCGCACTGTGTGGCCATCGGTGGTGGGTAATATGACGTCGGTTCTCTGGATCCGCGCGAGCTCCTCCAAAAGGGTCGGGATGCTCCGACCCAAGCCGGCGCGCCGCGATGCGTCCCTTGGCGTCGAGTTTCCCGAGCCGAGCGACGGTCTCCTGCCGCACTTTGGTCCCGACGCGCACAGAGCGCACGAGCCGCCAGTAGATATGGGTCTTGCCGTTCTTGGCGACGGTCGAGTGCCGCAAATACATCGCGTCCTCCGAGAACCATGATGAACAGCCTCGGAGCAAAGGCAAGACACGAGGTTGGCACTACATCGCCGTTTGGACCCGGGTCGGCCAGACGAATGAGGAGTAATGACGAAAAACACCTAAAAAATTCATGAGATTTTGTCTGAACTGCGGAAGTTGGGCTAGCGCCGAGTACCGATCGATCCTGTCCGCGCACGGCGCCGAGGCGAGCATGAGCCGCTGCGGCAACTGTTACGACAACGCCGTGGCGGAGTGCTTTTTTAGCATCGTGAAGTGCGAAATGACGCATCACGAAAGCTACGCCGACCACCCCGAAGCGCATCGCTCGCTGTTCGATTACATCGAGATCTTCTACAATCGCCGGCGCCGCCATTCGACGTTAGGCTATCGAAGTCCCGTGGAGTTCGAGAAGCACCCCATATAGCCACTCCCCTCGCGCCCTCCAGTCGTGGGGAAGGTCGGACTCTTAGAATTTCCGCCCGTGTTGTTTCACCGGAAATTGTTACTCCGACACGGTCGCTCGGACTCCATGACTGGCTCGCAAGCGTTGCCTTCGTAGGAGCCTGTCAGTCGCTCAAACCCGACCTGTGACCAATCGCCGGCTCCTATGAAGGCAAAACATTAACACGCGGTCCGTGCTTAAACTCTGATTTGGGTGACATTCTGGATGACTTAACGACTCGGTTTTAGCAACAAGCACGTCGAGTCAAGGCGATCATACAGGGAGGAATCAGGACTGCCCTCATCGGAACAATCTATGTAATCGGTAAAATCAAAGGTAAAATAGGTTATTTAGGATGACCAGTCATTGTGACTGAATCAGGTGGTTGATAGTCTAGCTACCCAAAGGCGATTGTCCGTTCAAGGCTCTGGGTAAGCGATGCGAACCGCTTCTGAAGCTGGATTTTTCGCATGCAGAAGTAGGCACTTTGATCCGACGGCACAGGTTCGTGGTTCGAGTGAAAACACGTCACCGATGCAGTCGTTTCGGACCTTAACTTTAGCGAATCCGGCCGCTCATCTATGAGAGGATAAGCCTAAGCTTCGCTCGTTAGTGTTGTATGCAAAAATCATTACTCTTTAAGAATGTGCAGCAAAAAAAACGAAATAGCACCCCGCAAGAGGGAACGTGAGCGAAGAGTGCTCGGTGAGGACCACTTTTTCGTCCAAGACGGGTGAAACGTCCGAAGTACGAGGGCTATGAGGACGTTCTCACTGGTCGAGATCTACCTAGCCTGGGCTAGAAATGAAGAAACATTCAACGAGATGGTGCCACCTTCTCGAATTGGGTCTGGAATACTGGGATGGTCACGCGTCACGACGCATCGGGATCTTGGCGTGTGGGAATGACCGTACCACGCATCTCAAAGGCTGACGAGCTCTCCCCATGAGCAGCGAAGAGGGTCTGGACGACACTCTGATCGACCTCTTTCGGTCCGAGGTGGAGACTCATTCAGAGGTGCTGAGCGCCGCATTGCTCGCGCTCGAACTCGCACCGCGCGACACCTCGCGCATCGACGAAATGATGCGCGCGGCGCACTCGATCAAGGGGGCTGCCAGGGTGGTCGGCGTCGATCCGGCCGTGAGTGTCGCTCACGTCATGGAGGATTGCTTCGTGGAGGCACAGAAAGGGATCCTCTCGTTTTCACCGGGAGACATCGACATCCTGCTGCGGGGCGTGGACCTTCTGGGCAGAATCTCGGCGGCGACCCGGGACCCGAACGCGAACCTCGCGCGACAGTTCAGCGGACTCGTGCAAGCCCAGGTCGTCGAGCTTCAGGCCGTGCTAAGCGGGACAGGTCGTAAGTCCGGTCGTGATTCAGTCCCAAGCAAGTCGGCAGCCCCGGAAGCGTCTCAATCGACCGTCGCTCCGAAATCGGAAGCGGCGACTTCTTTGGTGCCAACTCCTCCTCCTTCGGGAACGAGTGTGTTGACGATCTCCGTTCCGGAGATCTTGGATACGGCGGCCGCCGAACAGATCCGCGGACAGCTTCTTTCCGCGATCGAATCCCGATACGCGACCATTCAGTTCGATTTGAGTGCGACCAGGGATTTGGATGTCCAAGGCCTGGCGTTTCTGGCGGCGGTGCCGCGACATCTCACCCAACTCGGTCTTTCGTCACCGGGATTGGTTGGGGTGTCCGAAGAAATGGCGTCGGTGTTCCGCGTCACGGGACTGGAGAAACCCTTCGGCCTGCTTCGCGGCGTGACGCGAGAGGCCGAGTAACCCATGGAAACCCACGCCGATGAATTCGTGACACAAGCCCGAGAACATCTGACAGTTCTCGAACAGATTCTCCTTTCTCTGGAAAAACCCGGAGAAGTCGCGGAGAACCGTGAACGGATCGACCGCAGCTTCAGACTCGTCCACTCGCTCAAAGGAGATGCGGGTTTCCTCGGTTACACGGCCGTTCGAACCTTGGCGAACGCCATGGAAACGGTGCTTGACGCCTTGCGAAGCAAGGTGATCCCGGTTTCGGCCACGGCGATCGAGCGACTCCTCGTGGCTCGAGACCGTCTCGCGACGCTTGTGGATGATCTCGGAAGCAGCCATGCGGCGGATCTCAGCGAGATTCTCGCGCAACTGGGACGACTGGAGTATTCATCGCTTCTGACCCCGCAGATTTGGGATATCGATCTCCGTCAGTTGGATCGCGAGTGTTCCGGCCACATCGGGGGGTTCTTCACAGCGTTCGAGCGCTGCGGAGAGGTCTCCTGCCCCTGGATCGACATGGGTTCACATGATTTGACCGGCGAACTTCCCCAGGGGCCGATTCACCTCCATGCTCGACTCAAAACGTCACTCAGCGCCGAAGACATTCGCCGAACCCTGGGACTTTCGGCGGACGCGATGAATGTCCTCGAAGGCACCGCATTGCCGCTGTCGGTGGATCTCGCGGAATGGGTTGACACCCGTCAGCGCTCCCTGGGCTCGCTCCTTGCCGATCTCGATCGTCTAGGGACCATTGAGGACCCCGTCCTCGATTTCGAAGCGACCGATTTGGCGAAAGGCCTCACTGCCGGGCCTGTTCGATTGCGAGGTCGACTGCGGACGGCGTTTTCTCAGCAAGAGATCGATCAGCGGCTTCAATGGCCAGGCAAGAATGACGATGTCCGGACGCCAAGCGTGGTGATTGCGCAGACGGACTCCACGACAACCGCGATCGTGCCCCCCTCGGAATCAACGACCGCCATCGTCGAGGGGTTTGCTTCGGCGAACCGCGTTCTCGGGCAGGAACCCGCCAAGACGGCTTCTCTGCGGATCAGTGTTGAGCTTCTTGACCGGCTGATGACCCTGACCGGCGAACTCACGCTGATCCGGAACCAGTCACTTTTGGCGTTTGATCAGAATGATGGCCTGCTTCGGCCGATCATGCAGCGGCTCGACGCGGTGACGTCTTCGCTCCAGGAAACAGTGCTGCGGACCCGGATGCAGCCGGTCGGGAACCTGTTCGGGAGATTCCCGAGAGTGGTTCGCGACCTCGGACGACAGCTCGGAAAACAGGTGGAGATGACGGTCGTCGGCCGTGAGGTCGAACTCGATAAAACGATCCTCGAACAACTTTCCGACCCGCTGACACATCTGGTTCGCAACAGTGTCGACCACGGAATCGAGTCGCCGGCGCAACGGATCGCGAAAGGCAAACCCGCGGCCGGGCAAATCACGCTGACGGCCGCTCATGAGGACGGCCAGGTTCGCATCGAGATCCGCGACGATGGCCGGGGTATCGACCCTCAGGCCGTGCGGGCCAAGGCGCTGGCCATGCGGCTCAAGACCGAAGCCGAACTCGACCGGATGTCGACGCGAGAGTTATTGGCCTTGATCCTCCTTCCCGGCTTCTCGACGGCCCGCCAGGTCACCGAGGTGTCTGGACGCGGGGTCGGCATGGATGTGGTCAAGACGAACATCGAACTGCTCGAAGGGTCGCTGACGATCGACTCTCAATTCGGAGTCGGGACGGCGATGATCCTGCGGATGCCGCTGACACTGGCGATCATCCCTTGCCTGATCGTCACGGTGAACGGTGAGCGTTACGCCATCCCCCAGCGAGAACTCGAAGAAGCCGTCTGTCTGCATCCCGGAATGAGCGGCCGCATCGAGCAAGCCTATGACACCGAGGTCTATCGATTGCGAGACCGCTTGCTACCGATCGTGCGACTGCGCGACGTGCTGAGCCGTCCGCGGCCCTTCACGCCGGAGACCAAAGCGGAAATCTTGACGGAGCACGCGGCGAATGTCGACCCCACCCGTATTGAGTACATCCTAGTGCTTCGGCTGCCAGGCCGGCGATTCGGACTGGTCGTCGACGAGGTGCGGGGCACGGAAGAAGTCGTCGTCAAACCGATGCACGCCTCGATCAAGCGAGTGGGCATCTTCACAGGCGCGACGATCATGGGGGACGGCCGGGTGGCTCTGATCACCGACGTGGCGGGGATTGTTGAGCATGCGAGACTGAGCTTCGAGGCGGCGGTTGAGGCGAAGTCGAAGGCGGCGAGTGCTCGCGAATCGGCTCAGGCACATCGCGTTCTGCTGTTCAAATCCGGGCCACATGAACAATTCGCATTGCCGTTGCTCCAGATCCGCCGGATCGAACTGATCGGCCGCGACCGGATCGATCGCGTCGGTGATCATGAATACGTGACGGTTGACGGCGTTTCGTTGCGTATTCTCCGACTCGACAAGGTGCTCAACGTCTCCGCTCCGGAGGAGGAGACGTTCGCGGAGTCTTCCTCACAGATGTCGCTGATTCTTCCGAAGTTCATGAACCAACCGATGGCGATTCTTGTCTCTCGGATCGTCGACACGGAATCGTTGGCGGTTGACTTGCAGGAACACCCGGAACAAGACGAAGGCATTCTCGGTTCGGCCATCGTGCGCGACCGGCTGACCCTGTTCCTGGATTTGCATCGGCTGATGCAGAAGCTGTTCGAAAAGACGGCGAAGACCGGGGTGGCCATGGCGGCTTCAGCGTCAACGAAGCGGCCGAGTCGGCTGCTCTTGATCGACGATACTCCGTTCTTCCGCGAGGTCGTCAAGCGCTACCTTGTGGCGGATGGCCACCAGGTCGAGACGGCCGTGAACGGCGAGGACGGTTTGAGCCAGCTCGCGGCGGGCCGCGAGTTCGACTTGATCGTCTCGGACATCGAGATGCCGGTCATGGATGGCTGGGAGTTCGCTCGCGAAGCACGTCGTCGCGGGATCAAGACACCAATGCTGGCGTTGACGTCGCTCAGCGGAATCCCTTACGAAGTCAAAGCCAAAGAATGCGGTTACGACAGTTATGAAGTTAAGCTCGACCATGACCGGTTGGTGCGCAAGGTTGGCAACCTGCTGATCGCCCGAGCCTCATTGAAGTGAAGAGGGCCCCTATGGAATCGCAACGACTGTTCTGCACGTTCCGGGTGGACGGCCGGCTCTTCGGCGTCGATCTCCTCGACGTCAAGGAGGTCACCGCTGAGACGACCTACACGCACGTCGCACATGCCCCCGATGAGGTGCTGGGCCTCGTGAACATTCGCGGACACATTTACCTCGCGCTGGATCTGCGGCGTCTGCTGGGAGTGCCTGCCAGAGAGATCACGGGCGAGAGCCGCTTGGTTCTCTTTAAGCCATCCGTCGGCAGCGCGTTCGGAGTGGTGGTCGATCAGATTTCGGAGATCCAGACCGCCGAATCCAACCTTATTGAAGTCTTCACGCGAAACGACCACGAGAGCACCCTCGCGAACGTGCGCCGGGTCGATTTGATCGACGCGGTCTGCAAACTGAGCGGTGAGTTGCTCGTGATCCTTAATCCGCGACGGTTTCTCGCCGTTGTCGAACAGAAGTTGTCCGCTATCGCTACCGCCTGACCAAACACCCTCGATCGCTTCTCCCTCGCAGGTGACTCTCGTGAAGAACCTCAAACTCGCTCATAAGATGCTCGCGTTGACCATCATCTTGATGGCCTCCATGCTTGCGGTGGCTTACGTGGCCGTGAATCGGCTGACGGGGGTCAACACCCAGATCCGTCAGCTTGTCGACCGTACGATCCAGAAGCGCACGCTGGAGTCTGAGTTGCACGTCAAGCTCTTGGCCAGTATCCGCGCCCAGAAAAACTCGATCCTCTCGCCTGATGACGAGCGTTCGAAGGAGTTCGCGGCCGCATCTCGGGCGAGCTTGGCCGAAGCGCGTACTTCGTTCGAGAAGCTCAAGGAGTTGATCGCGGTGGAGAAGGTCGAAGGTCAGTCGGTCGCCGTCGAAACGCTCGGAAAGGCGATCGACACCTACCAAAAGGTCAACAACGAGGCCCTTGACCTCTCGGTGCAGAACACCAACGTCAAAGCCAGAAGACTTCTCTCCGGCGACATTCAACGGCAGATCAACATGATCTCAGCGCATTTCCAGAAATGGGTCGGCGCGGTGACTTCGAAAGAGCCCCCGGCCGCCGCCGACATCGCCCGGCTCAAGACGCTTTACGAAATCCACACCGGGTTGTTGGAACTGCACCCCAACACGATCAAACACATCGAATCCTCCAACGACGAGGAAATGAGCGCGCAGGAGAAGAAGCTGACGGATCTTCAAGACCGACTCCTGAGCGGGATGCCAATCGCCTCCGGCGGCGACCCTACCAGCCAGGTCGAACCTCGCGCCGCACTTGCCGACCTGAAAAACAGCTACGCGACGCTCTTCAAGCTTTCAAGGCTGGACACCAATAATCGTTCCACATCGATCTCCCTGGTCGAGGCCAAGCTCGCGGCGGACGAATTCGTCACAAGGATCACCGACCTTGACAAGTTACTCGCCAAGGAAGCCACTGCGGGCCGCGACCAAAGCGAGGCGGCGTACCAAAACGGGCTTTGGTGGATACTGGGTATGACGCTGGCGGGAGTGGTGCTGGGCAGCGTCTTCGCCTACTTCGTCACTCAGACGATCACCCGGCCGGTTTTCGAGGTACGAAATCTGGCGCAGGCGATGGCCAAGGGCGACCTTCGGCAACGCATTCTTCTCAAACAGCAAGACGAGGTTGGCCAACTCTCCGACGCGACCAATACCCTGGCGGATTCCCTCACGCGGATCGTTACCGAGATCCAGAAGGTCTCCGAAGGGCTGGCTGGATCGGCGACCGATCTATCCGGGGTGTCGAACCAGTTGCTTTCACAAAGCGAACACGCGTCGATGAAGGCGACCAGCGTCGCTAGCGCTTCGGAGCAGTTGTCGTCGAACATCAGTACGATGGCAGCCGCCGCCGAAGAGATGTCCGTCAACGTCGCGTCCATCAGTTCCGCCAGTGAAGAGATGAGCATCAACGTCGGCACGATCTCGTCAGCCGCCGAAGAGACCTCGACCAATGTCAGCGTCGTTTCCACGGCGGTCGGAGAAATCTCCAGCTCGTTCGCCGACGTGTTGAAGGACGTTCGCGAAGGCTCGAGCATCGCCGGCGATGCGAGCCGCATGGCCGACTCGGCCACGGAAACGATTCAACTTCTCAATCGCTCCGGAGCGGAAATCAGCAAAGTCACCGAGACGATCAAGATGATCGCGTTGCAGACCAACCTGCTGGCGCTCAACGCGACGATCGAGGCCACCTCGGCCGGCGAGGCGGGCAAGGGCTTCGCCGTCGTCGCGCACGAAATCAAGGAACTGGCCAATCAGAGCGCCAAGGCGGCCGAGGACATCGCCCGCAAGATCGAAGGCGTGCAGAACAACACCCGCCAGGCCGTGGAGGTGATCCAGAACGTTTCCCAGATTATTAAAGACATTAACGCTTCATCCGGTAGAATATCGCTCTCCGTGGAGAAGCAGACCCGAGCCGCGACGATGATCTCGCAGAACGTGGGAGAAGCGAATAAAGGAGTCGGAGACATCGCCCGCTCGATCGCCGAGGTCGCCAAGGCCGCGGGAGACATGTCGCGGAACGTGGCCGAAGCGGCGCGCGGAGCGACTGATGTCTCGCGGAACGTCGGCGAAGCGGCGAAGGCCGCAGGCGGCATCTCCTCGGATATTCACGGGGTCAGCGACGCCTCGCGTTCCACGAACGAATCCGCCACGAAGGTCAGTAGCTCCGCCGTGCAACTCGACCAGATCGGCAAAGAACTTCGGAAACTGGTCGGCCGGTTCAAACTCAGCACGGAAGATATCTCCGCCGAATGAACCCGGAACCCCTGCGAGTGCTGATCGTCGACGATTCACGAATCTTTCGCGCCGCCTTGCAGGAAGCGCTCGAGGGCAGGCCGGGTATTCGCGTGGTGGGTTCCGTCTGGAGCGGCGAGAAGGCGCTCGAATTCCTTCGCCTCTCGCCGCCCGACCTGGTCACCCTGGATGTGAACATGCCGGGGCGGGGAGGGCTGGAAACCCTCACCGATATTCAAGAAGTCAACGCTTCCCGCCCGGGCCAGCCCCCGATCGGCGTGGTGCTCGTCAGCGCGCTGACCTCTCGGGGCGCGGCCACCACGGTGGAAGGGCTGCAACGTGGCGCGTTTGACTTCATCCGCAAGCCTGACGGACCCGACGAAAAAGCCAATGCGGCCCTGCTGCAACAGCAGTTGTTCGAGAAAATCGATCTCTTCGCACAACGGCGAGCCCGGCGCTCGATCACGGCTTCCCCTCAACCCAAACCGCCGAGCGCGCCGCCGGCTCCTCGTCCCGGCCGATTTCAGGCCGTCGCGATCGGGTCTTCCACAGGCGGCCCGGAGGCCCTCGTCCGGATACTCCCCGTCTTGACAAAGCAAACCTCCGTCCCGATCTTCATCGTCCAGCATATGCCCACCGGCATGACGGGTTACTTCGCCGAAAGCCTGGGGAGAAAATGTGACTACCGGGTTGTGGAAGCCTCAGACGGGGGCACCGTCCAGCCAATTACCGTCTATATCGCGCCGGGCGGGCGGCACATGATCGTTCGAAACCAAGACGGTCGGATTGTCATTGGCCTCAACGATCAGCCCCCGGAAAACGGGTGCCGGCCTTCGGTGGACGTGTTTTTCCGCTCCGTCGCGGCGGCCTACCAACATTCCGTCGTTGCCGTCATCCTGACCGGAATGGGGACCGACGGAGCGAAGGGGTTGGGGCCTCTCAAGCGAACCGGTGCCTACGTGATCGCTCAGGACGAGGCGACGAGCGTGGTTTGGGGGATGCCAGGCGCGGCGGTCGCCACCAATCAGGTCGACGAGGTTTTGCCGCTCGAGCGTATCGGCCCCGCCGTCGTCTCGCTGCTTGGGTCCAGGACGACGCCATGCAACTAAGCCTTTCCGCTTTCAACGACATTCGAAAGGCTGTTCACGACCTGTGCGGAATCGTGATTGCGGAGGACAAGCAATACCTCGTCAAGTCGCGTCTGGAACCCATTCTCAAGGGCAACAGCCTGCCGTCGTACGAAGCGCTCGTGCAGCGGTTGAATCAGCCGAATTCGATGCCTCTCCAGGATCAGGTCGTTGAGGCCATCACGACCAAGGAGACCTCGTTCAATCGAGACGGTCATCCCTACGACGAACTCCGCCGTACAATCCTCTCGGACCTCGTCGATCAGTTGATCGAACGGAAGTCGTCGACAAGGCTCCTGTACCCCAAGGTTCGAATCTGGTGCGCCGCCGCGGCGACCGGCCAGGAGGCCTACAGCGTCGCGATGGCCGTGACGGATTTTCTGGCGGCTCGACCCGGCCTCAGCCTGACCCTTGACGATTTTCCGATCCTCGCGTCGGATATCTCCGGCAACGCGCTTGCCACGGCCCGAGAGGGACGATACTCCGCGGCGGAACTTGGCCGAGGCATACCCGCCGAACAGCGTGACCGATTCTTTCGGCAGGACAACGGGGCCTGGATCATCGGCGCCTCGCTCCGCCGCATGATCGAGTTCCGCCGCCTCAACCTCATCCAGTCGCCGCCCAACCTCGGAACGTTTGACTTGATCTTGTGTCGAAATCTCTTGATCTATTTCGACGAGGCGACACGCCGCCGATTGTGCCAACGGTTACACGCGACCCTCAACCCCGGCGGGATGCTTTTGATCGGCGCGGCGGAAAGTCTCTACGGGGTCACCGACGCCTTTGCAACCGAGCGTCTCGGCAGTACCGTCGTGCATCGAAAGTCGTGAGGGCGAAAGGCGAAATTCTCGAAATCCGCACTTTTCGAGACTTCGTTCATGGAATGTGAGCAGGTCGAGTAGCCGATCTGTCGTGCAAGAGCGATCAATCGCTTGCGGAAGGACATGCGAAGGTCGACAATCGGCCTATTCGTCGTCGGGCTTCGATCTCGTAGGACTCCTCGCCGCGTGAGGGTGCTCGGATCATGTTGAAAATGAAGTGTCCGAACCCCACATGTGGCAAATCGTTCGACGTCTCCGAGGAATACGTGGGTCGGAGCGGGCGCTGAAAGCAGTGTGCGACCAGGTTCACGCTTAGCCAATCGAGTGAGCGGGCGCAGTCGGCGGACGCGGGCTCGGCTCCGGCTCCTCTTTCGCCTCGTCCACCCGAGAGCGACCTCCCCGAGCGGCTGGGGCGCTTCGAGATCCGCGCGCGGCTTGGTGCCGGCGCGTTCGGCACGGTCTACCGGGCGTTCGACCCGGTCCTCAACCGCGAGGTCGCGCTCAAGGTTCCCCAGGCCGGGACGCTTCAGTCACCCAAGACGGTCCAGCGTTTCCTTCGCGAAGCCCAGGCCGCCGCACAGCTTCGACACCCCCATATCGTGCCGGTCTACGACGCCGGTACGGACGGCCCTCACCACTACATCGCGTCGGCGTTCATCGCGGGTCAGACCCTGGCCGCGGTTATCGACGCCAACGACAAAGGTCTCGAACCTCGCCGCGCTGCGCAAATCGTACTCGATTTGGCCAAGGCCCTGAACTACGCCCACGGGCGCGGGATCGTGCATCGCGACGTGAAGCCTGCGAATGTGATGATTGATGCCGAAGGGCAGCCGCAGCTCATGG
Source organism: Isosphaeraceae bacterium (assembly GCA_043784005.1). Classification (GTDB taxonomy): domain Bacteria; phylum Planctomycetota; class Planctomycetia; order Isosphaerales; family Isosphaeraceae; genus JAYUFP01. The sequence continues at coordinate 1,342 of JAYVYS010000951.1, read as the reverse complement.
ACTTCGGCCTTGCCCGGTTCGAGCTATCGGAGGAGAAGCTGACTCAGGAAGGAGCGATCCTGGGCACCCCGGCCTACATGGCCCCCGAGCAGGTCAAGGACGGCCGTTCCGCAAATGCCGCCAGTGATCAGTACAGCCTGGGAGTGGTGCTCTACGAGCTGCTTTGTGGACAGACGCCCTTTAGCGGCCCGCCGCAGATCCTGCTCTTCAACGCGGTCCACAAGCCGCCGCCCACACTTCACTCGCAGAACGCGGCGAGGCTCCGAGATCTGGAAACGATCTGTCTGAAGGCGCTGGCGAAGCTCCGGACAGAACGGTATGCGAACTGCGACGAACTGGCCGACGACCTCGGGCGATGGCTTGAGGGTGAGCCAATCCAGGCGCGCAGGCACTCGCCTCTCGAAAGATTCGGCCGATGGTGTAAACGGAACCCGATCGTCGCGGGCTCGCTCGGGGCCGCGGCGGCGGCTCTGGTGAGTGTGGCCGTGCTCTACGCCGACCGGCAAAAAAGGGGACGGAGTGAATTATTGACTTAATTTGTGTGTCCCGCTAGGATCAGTTCATGCCACGAACCGCGCGCCTTTCGGTCGGCGGGGTGATTTACCACGCCTTGAATCGCGGCAATCGCCGTGAGGCGGTCTTCCATAAGCCCGCCGACTACGATGCCTTCCTGGAAGCCATCGCCGATGCCCGGCGACGCATCCCGCTGGACCTCTTTGGCTATTGCCTCATGCCGAACCACTTCCACATGGTTTTGCGGCCGAAGGGCGATGGCGACCTTGGGCGGTGGATGCGTTGGCTACTCACTGCGCACGCCCAGCGCTATCATCGGCACTACAAGACATCGGGACACGTCTGGCAAGGGCGATACAAGGCGTTTCCCGTTCAAGACGACGCTCATCTCACGACGGTCCTTCGTTACGTCGAAAGGAACCCGCTCCGCGCCGAACTTGTCGCGCGCGCTGAACACTGGAAGTGGTCGAGCCCGCCCGTCTGGCTCGCGGGCGACCCGATGCTATGGCGCGGCGAACCGTCCCCGCGCGATCCCCAGTGGCTCAAGCGAGTGAACGTCCCCCTCTCCACCGGCGACCTCCAGCGACTCCGCCAATCCGTCGCCCGCCAACGTCCTTTCGGCACCGAGGACTGGACCCGTAAGACTGCGGAAACGCTCGGAATGGAATCCTCACTCGGGAACAGAGGTCGGCCCCGAAAAGGTTAAATTCGCTCCGTCCCCTTTTCTTGTTGCGACATGGGAGAAGCCATCCGGGAAGCCGCGACAACGCGGAATCAGCCCAGACGCCGAAACCACCCGAGTCGTCATGCCTTCATCTTCCCAAACTAC
>JAYVYS010000950.1:0-3283 GCA_043784005.1 Isosphaeraceae bacterium | reverse complement strand
TGTATCTGCGCGACAGCCCATTCAAAATCGTGGCGGTCGCAGATCACGAACTTGAGCTCGTCTTTCCGCTTCATTCGGGAGAGATTTTCCCAGACGTTGGCCGCGACTTCACCGGAGCCTGGTGTCTTGAGGTCCATGATAATGTGGACCCGCGAATCCACCGAACTGATATCGACGGCACCGCTGGTTTCGAGAAGCACCGTTTTTCCGAGGTCGGCCAGCCGGGCCATCAACGGATACACCTCAGGCTGCAAAAGCGGCTCACCGCCCGTGATCTCGACGAGACTGTCACCTAGAGCCAGTACCTCATCGATCACACGATCGAGGGTGAAGGTGTCTCCGTGTGTAAATGCGTGCTGGGTATCGCAATACCCGCAGCGCAGGTGGCAGGCGGTCATCCGAACGAACACGCAGGGGAGCCCGACGAACGTGCTTTCTCCCTGAAGACTCCGGTAGATCTCGTGGATCACCAGCGATCCCGCAGGTTTCCCCACGAGTGGCCGTAATCGTCGAGCCCGTTTATCCTCCGTGTCGAAGGTGGAGGCATCAGCGGGGACCGATTGAAGTTTCTCTGACATCCGAAGACGAGCATCCTTCTAGTTGCGGGCCGTGGTGGTTGCTCCGGGTCCGGCTTTGAGGAGCCGGTTGACGCGCGCCGCCTCGGTCTTGATGAATTCGACGTCGAGGAACGGCTCCGCGGAAATTCGCTGGAAGCGAACTCCGCCTTCCGCGTCTACCAGAAAGGTCCCGTGCATCGGTGTGCCTTCAAAGTCATCATACGCATGGTAGCGCTTGAAAATCTCGGTCGTCGGGTCGGCAAGCAGGGGCATCGGGAACTTAACGCCTTCCTTGTTCTCTTTCAAGAGCTTCGCGGCGGCCGCATCGTCGGTGCTAATGGCGACGACCTCGGTATTAAGCGCCTTGAGCGCGGCGCCTTCCTTACCAAAATCCGCGAGCTGCTGCATGCAATGCGCACATTTGCCGCCCAGGAAGAAGAGCACGAGAACATTCTTCCCCTTATGCTCGGCAAGGCTCCATGTCTTGCCCGTCGTATCAGAAGTCGAGAAGGCCTCGGCCTTGTAGGGCGACCAGCCGAGCGGCCCGAGCGTCGAAGGCTCGACGCGATCGGCCAGGAGCGGGTCGACCGGAACTTCGGCCGAAGGGGGTGACCAGTCCTTGTCGAGCTTCCAGGTCGCGACGATCGCCGCGATTCGCTGGAAGACCGGAGTGTCTCGATCGGCGAATCGCGCCATGGGCGCGAGCCTTTTATACGCCTCCTGAGCCTCTTTGGGCTTGCCGCAGGCTTGAAGAATTTCAACCTGAGCGGCCAGGGGAGGAACCTGATTGGGTTGCTTCTCGACCGCCACGGCAGCATTACTCTCCGCGAGACCAAAGTTCCGGGCCTTCAGATGGGCGCGGGCGAGCGCTTCAGTACGCATCGAAGTCGCTTTCGAGAAACGATCAAACGCCGGACCAACTTCACCTTTGAGTAGATGTTGATAACCTTCCAACTCCGCCAGCACCGCCACCGTCTCGACTCCCTTGAGGGCTTTCAACGCGGCGATCTGGTCGCCGAGCTTCGCCTGATTTCCCTTGGCGGCATAGGCGAGGCCCAGGGAGTACGCCCTTTCTTTCTTCTCGATCGGGATGTCCGACCAGTCCAAGGAGTTCGCATCGGTCGCCGCGATCAGGTCATCCCAAAGTTCATAGCGAGTCAGCAGCTCCGACCAGCGGGCGCGACCGCTTCGTTGGGGAGAACCGCCGTCGTTCGTGCCGTTCTTGTTGGGATCGCGGGGTTGCTCAACGAGGTTGCGGGCCACAGCGATCGCGTCTCGGACCCTGCCGACATGACTCAGGGTGGTGGCCATCCACTGATTGTTATGAGCGTAATTGTGGATCTCGAACGGCATGACTCGATCTCGGATCATGTACGCATGATCGGTACGAGCCGAGGCTTCTTGTTGATAGGCCGCATCGGGATAGCGTTGCAGGCCTGTATAGGTGTGGCCGGGCATGTGCCAGGCGTGGGCAATTCCTGGCGCGGCCTTTCCGTAGCTTGCGGCGGCCTTCTCGGCTCGGCTCGGCTTGACGCCATCCCAAAGGTGAATGCGGTAGTGAATGGCACCCGGATGCGTCGGCTCGCGGTTGAGAACGGATTCGATCACCGTGTCGACGGCCTGTCGGCTCGTGAGATTGCCGTTCTGCCAGGTCACCATCGCAAGCCAGGCGCGTGCATCAAGGTCGTCGGGAAACTCCTGGACGACCGATTCGAGCCCGAGTAAGTGGTTTTGCTTCTGAACCTTCGCGTCGACACCGTCTTTGTAGAGGGCGTCGAGGGCATCAAGGTACAGGCGTTCGCGGCGAGAGACCTTGGCGGCGTGCTTATGGGCTTCCTTGAGGAAATTCTTCGCTCTCTTGCTGTTATTGACGTTCGCCATGGCCATGCCCCAATAAGCCATCGCGCAATCGGGGTCGATCTTGGCGGCCTGACGAAAGGAACGCTCTGACTCGAAGTAATAGAAGGTATGAAGCTGCGCGACCCCTTGGGTGACAAAGGCCTGGGCATCGGGTTTGGTGGTTGTGACAGCGAAAGTCACTTTTCCCATGCCCGGCATGAGATGGGCGGCGGTGCGAGGACCGTCGTCGAACGTCTCTCCGTGAACCGAGTGACCGGCGGCAGGAGCGGCGGGATTGGATTCCGTAGTCGTTGCGGTCGGCTTGGTCGGCTCATCGGCGAGACTGAAGGAAACGGAATTCGGCCCTATCATCAATCCGAGAAACACGGTCACGAGCGCCGAGGCACGCACGTTTTGACGGATTCGCATTGATGCCACTCCACTGAAGACGAACCGAAAAGGTCAGGCGTCGCTCGCTAGCCGTTGCGGACAATTGATTGTTACACATTCCCAATCGGGTTGCGAGGCGGCATCTCACTGACCTTGGGACGGACCCGCGTTATCACCCACATCAGGCGACACGTTCACGTTCCAGTCTGCTTAAGATTGATCAAAACGCCGAGCGCCTGGCGACCAAGGTATTCCACGTCTTCGAAGTCGATCCAAAAGGTTTCGCCGAGACGCGGCTGGCAATGATCGAAGAGGCCCGCGTGATCTTCGTGTGTAACCAGGTTTGAAGAAAACCGGACCGACGAGAACTGGCGACGTCCGATACCTGTGAAAACTACTGCAAATGGCAGCAATACGGCCAAGAGGAGTCGCCTGGCGGGTTGGACGGCTCGATCTCGGCCGACGCCCCACAGACGGGGCAGCAGTTCGGGCTGCCT
>JAYVYS010000949.1:0-5808 GCA_043784005.1 Isosphaeraceae bacterium | reverse complement strand
CCGAGGTGTACAACACATACGCGAGGTCGTCGGCGTCGCGAACCGAGGAGAGTGGAGCCGGGGCGTCGTCGGCCAGAACGTCATTCCAGAGGGCGTCCGCCGGGCCGAGATGATCGACGGTTCCTTCCACGATGATGAGTCGGGGCAGCGGGCCGTGACAGGGCCAGGCCGCTGTCAAACCGGGGGCGAGCTCGGCGGCGACGACAACGACCTTGACCCCTCCATCGGCGAAGATCCCCGCCGAACGGACCGCCGGCGCGGTGGGGTCGACAGGAACGTAGGCGGCTCCCGAGCGAAGTGTGCCGTGGATGGCGGCGACGGCCTCGATCCCTTTTGGCAAGCAGAGCCCGACGCGGTCGCCCCGGCCGACTCCCCAGCGCGCCAGCCGCGTGGCTAGGCGGTCGGCGATTCGAGCGAGTTCCAAGTAAGAGAGCGAGCGTCCGTTTTCATCCTCCACGGCGATATGGCCGGGCCGGGTCAAAACGGCGGCTTCGAGCAACTGACTGAGGTGTGGTCCGGGTCCGTCCATAGGATTGAGTCCGTCGCATCAAAAACCGCAGATAAGTAGAGTCCGCTGTGCGGACTATCTGTTAGTCAAGGTCTTCGGGAATGTTGATCCGCGCAGCGGACCCTACAAATTTGTCTTCTCGTTCTGCAAACATCATCTGATACAACTCCGTGTCATCCACCAGCGCTCTTGAGAGCCCGAGAAACAGCCTGTGATGACCGAAGGCGTTAGGGTGATCGTCCCAAGCGGCGATCTCGAACTGAGCGGGATCCTGGTTATCAAACGTGCCGCTGAGGTCGTAGAGCGGAACGGCATGATGGGCGGCGATTCCCTTCAACCGGGCCACGGGTTCAGCCCTCGCGGCGGGGGCGTCAGCCTTTCCCACGCGCGGGATGATCACGCAGGCGATGGCGATCTTTTCGGAGCGGCACTCGGCGGCAAGCTCGCCGATCACGTCGTCGTAGAGCGGCCAGTACTGGTCGCGGAGTTTTTGCTTGACGACGTCTTTGTAGACGAGCCGATCTTCGCTATCGGTGCGCAGATCTTCATCGGTTAGACCGGCCGTGGTGATCGCCGAGCGGACGAAGTCGAAACCGAGGTCGGAATGGCCTCGGAAGAGGTCGCAGAGATGGATCTCCATCAAGCGGATATCGAGCATCGTGGCGGAATAGACCACCATGTCCGGTTGAAACGCGCGCGCTTTCCGGCGATACGATTCCAGTCTTTGAAGGGGGCTGTAGGCGGCGACGGCGAAGTTCAAGACCTCAAAGCGACGGTGCAGCCCGCGCTTGGCGGCGTGGACGTTCAGCCAGTCTTCCAACAGGTTGACATAGGTTTCCTCGGTGCCGATTCCCCAGCCCATATCCATGGAAGAACCGAGCACCGCGATCCGAAACACGCCCGGGGGCTTTTCCTTGGTATATTCGCGGTCGCGCATGCCGTGGGCGTTGGTGGTGAAGGGATGTCCGAAGAGTGTCTTTCGGACGTTCGTTTTGAGCTCGAACTGAAGAAAGTCGCCGTCGGGCAGAGGATAAGTCACGTTTGAAGCGTGGAACCGAACCCACTCGGTCGGCTTTCCCAGGAGCCTTAACGCCAGCTCGCTCCGGCCTCCTTGGGGACCCTCGCCGCCGCCGATCAGCCCTTGGTAGTAGCCCGCGGTCGACGACTCGCGGTCATTCCGGTTCATCTCGGGCGAGCGCGTGCTTTCGATCACGTCGCGGGCCTTTCCCCAGCCCAGTGGCAACGGCGCGATTCCCAACAGCAACAACGCGAGCGTTTGCGCGAAGCAGAACCGCGCGGGGCGAAGAGTCATCGGCTTGTCGGGACGGCTGTCCGTCATCGTGATGAGACTCCCAGAGGGCTTTGAACGCGCCAAAGCGCGTTGATCTCAGGATGTGCGGAGAGGGCCTTGTCCAGAGCGCGAGCGATCAAAGCATGCCCAAGCGCATTGGGATGAAAGTCGTGCGGACTTACGGCCAAGGTGCGTGGGTCGGTGTCCGCATAGGCATCCCAGGCATCGATCACCGTCGTGAAACCGGCCGCCACGGCCAGTCTCAACAGCTTCTTCCGCTCGATGGGTTCGACGGGCTTGCCCACTCTCGGGATCAGCACGAAAACCGAGGGGACGCCATGCGAGGCACAGTCGGCAGCGGCTTGTCGATAGACCCCCGCCAGGATCTCCCATCGTAAAGGTTTGAGAACATGACGATATTCTTCAGGAAGAAGCCAGGGCTTGATCTTCGCGGCGACCAGGGTGTCGTGATAGATGGGAGCGTCGAACCCCATGCCCCGCGACAGTAATCCCCTCAGGCGGCGCTCGTCCCATCCGACGTCGGCCATGGTGGCCTCGTAGATGACAAGATCGGGCGCGAACGACCAGCCGAGCGTCGCGAAATGCGACCAGCGCTGGCCGGGTCCGTGACCCGGCACCGCGAAGTTGAGGACCTCGACGGTTGGTCCACCCACCGCTTTCGCTCGCGCATCGAAGGCATGTTCCAGCAGCGGCTCAAATCCCTCGTCGTCGTCCACCTTCCAGCCGGTCGCGATCGAGTCTCCCGCGATGCCGATCCGGAAGGTCCCGGGCGGTTTGGCTTGCGGATATTCGCGGTCGCGCATTCCAAACGAATTGGTGGACCAGCAGATGTCCTTGTTCTCGTCACGCACAAGATTCGGCTTCAGAACGAACTCGCGAATATCGTTGACTTTCAGGGTCAGGCGCTCGTGCTGGGGGTTGCCGCTGGTACTGCTATTCACATTGGCGGCTTCCGCGAGCGGTCCCACGCCAAGGTGTCGACCGGCGTCGAGGATCTGTTCATAATAGCTCCGTTCCATTTGTTCATATTCAACGCGGCTCGGAAGGTCGTTACGGAGCAAGTCCCGCCAGCGCATGGAAGTCCCCTTGGCCGGGTCGTCCGGCAGCGCTCCCCAGACCAGCAATGCGGCCGTGGCGAGTAAGCTCGGGGTCAGGCGGCCGGATCGGGGCATCGTCCGTGAGGCTCCGAGTGAAGGAAAAGAGGATGACGGACAGCTCGTGGCGATTGATTTTTCAAACCGATCGCTTATCTCTTTGTTCGCTATTCGTCATACGCCATCATCCGTCCCCTCCTATTCCTCTCCGTAGCATTCCGACCCATGCTCCGACGCTCGGGCTCGACCAGAGTGACCAGAGGAGTGTGATCGTGGCGAAGGTGGTGGCGGTTTTGAGCACGCGAAGGGTCAGGGCTCGCGCGGGATTCGCATTGGCTTTGCTACTCTTCACACTTGAGCGCCTGGCGTCGAGCTGCACGTTGACCATCACAAGCGCGCCGAGCACTCCCCAGAAGAGTCCGTCGGTCATGCTGAATCCCCAGTGACCGCGAATCCAGAACGACTGATAAGCATGCAACGCCCAGGTGGTGACGAAAACCACGGCGGTCGCGACGGCGAGCGATGCCGGGCGATTCCAGCGTTTGAGGCGGAAGACGACCGGGTTGAACACCACCCGGACCATGAAGTCTTTCCAGTAGATGTTGATCCGTCGCCAGTAGTCGGTAAACGATTCCGCGAGCAAGTAGTGCCGATGCGTTTCCGGAAGCGAATGCCCGAAGAGATGCAGCATCCCGCAGGCGATGTGGAATTGGCCGGAGACCTGGAGGTAGAGCAGATAGTTGCAAAAGAGATATCCAAGCAAGCTCAGCGGCCCGCGGACCTCCTCGGGCGTGATCAGAAGCTCGTGATAGATGACCCGGTAGAGCAGCAGGTGGATGGTCCCGCGGAACATCATCTGAAGACCCGCACGCATCGTCGCATGAACGTCTTTCGCGAAGTAGCCGCGTTGATAAGTCCGGTAGTCGACGACGGGGAAATGCAAGAAGCAGTAATTCGGGAGGAGAAAGAAGTATCCAATCGTGTCGATGAGCGGCTCTGGCTTTTTGGTGTGCTTGATTTCGTAGAGATACAAGATCATTCGAAACATGAACATGGTGGCAAGCACGGGCCAAACGTTGGCGGGAATGACTCCGACAAACGCACCAGGCCGAAGCGCCGCGAAAACCGCGGTGAGTGCCGCGATGGTGCCGGCCCGGATTGTCCAGGAGGCGGGAAGGTAGCAGACGCCGATCAACACGGCCGAGAGCGCCATGACGAAGCCGGAGGTTTCGAGCCCGAAAATCCAGCCCATGCCGATGATCGATGCGGCAATGAACAGCGGCTTCTTCCAGGGAAGAGGCAGCAGGTAATGGATGGGCAGCGCGGCGATCGCGATCAAGACGAGCGATTGAAACGCACGGCCCTCGATGCGGAACACGCGATAGACGCCGAAGAGCAGGCCGAGGTGGGCGAGCACCGGCAGGAAATGGCGGTAATCACGCCGGCAGGTCTCGGGCTCGCCTCGATAGAGCCCGTGACGGGGCTCGACCACGGGCGGTTCCGGGGCATACCGTCGGTGCGGCGCGAGGCGCGTGATTGCTGGTCGTCGGATGACAGGCCACATCGGCCGGACCCCTCCGTGGTGAACTTGACGGCCCGCGAGACGTGGCGCGCTCGCCCAAAAAATGGGCGTGAGACGGGGGCCCGGTCCGTCCTTGGACCAGGATATTCCCCGCGCGATCGCGACGTCCGTGTATCGAGCGAAATCCCCTCGCCGAATGTGCGACGATTATCAATCCAAAGTCGTTGGGGCGACGGGAAGAGAAACCCTGGAAATGGCGTCGTGTTTCGCGTTTCCGCACGACGTCAGGCCCGCGTCTTCTCGTTGGAAACGACGCGAGCCTTCTCCGAATTCCTTCTCTCTTCTCCCTGACGACACGGGGTATACCCGATCCCTGGAGAGGCTGTCAACCCGACCCGTCCGCAGGTTCCACACGCTTCACGACGCCATTTACGTAGACCTCCGGGCCGAGTATTTTCGAAGCTGTACAAGGGTGGTCGTAGCGTGTGTCGGGGTCGGCTTTCATGAGCGAACGGCGGGGCGGGGGATTCGGGTCGGCGCTCGCCTGGGTGCTTGTGCCCGTGGTGCCGGTCGTGCTTGAGAACACTTACAACGGTATTCTCATGATTGCCGTCCCGCGCGACCCGCATGACTGGGTCTGGTCGATGTGGCTGATGCAGGTTGGCCCGCTCTTGGGATTTGGTTTCCTTGCCGGAGCAACCCTGGCTCTGCCTGATCCGGATCCATTACGTCGAGGGCCGCGCGGTTGGCACGCGCGACGATCGGTCTGGGTAACGCTTGGGCCTTGGTTGGGGGGATTGAGCTGCGCGGCCTTCTTCGTCGCGTGGAGCCTCTTGGACTGGGTCATCAAGCTGGTCAATGGAGATAAGCCCGAGCATTGGCCGGGGTTATCGGATGAATCGTGGTGGATTTGGGCGTTCGAGATTCTGGTTCTCGCCTTCGTCGCCTACGGTTGGCTCTGGCCGGCGGTCGCGGCGATCCGGAGGGCGAAGAGGCTGGGTCGCGGTTGGGAAAACATGCAGCGCGGCCTCGCGGTCGCGATGGCGTTCGTGGCGTCGTTGTTCGGGAGTTTCTGGGCGATCACCGAGGCCTGGCGAAGCTTTTTCTTCGACGCGAGGATCGTTCCCCTGCTGATCGCGGGGGCGGGGATGGCGCTGCTGAGCGGTTGCTCTTCGCCAATGAGCTACGGCGAGGTCCGCCGCCGCGAATTGTTCCACGCGATGCTTTTGGCGTGGATGTTTGGCCTGGCGGTTCTCTGGCGATGGTGGTCGCCGAGGAGGCCCTCCGCCTAAATCAGGTTGGGATTAACATCCCGAGTTCGATTCGAGGGTGGCTGGGGTTGAGCCTGGGCGAACCCCCAGTATAGGGCTTG
>JAYVYS010000948.1:0-3660 GCA_043784005.1 Isosphaeraceae bacterium | reverse complement strand
CTCGGCGACTTTTGGAAGTTTTAATGGGAGTCTTCCGTTAGGTTTGCCGGAGGCCCTTCGAATGGCCGATTCATCGATAAGCAGCCAAGCTTCGGTCATTCGAACAGGGAACACGCAGATGCTCGGAGGAATCGACAGTTTATTCTTCAAAGACTCGAGGGCGGTTTCGATTTCATTACGTCGTGACCGTGGAAGCTCTTTATCGGAGTCCCGATGTATAAATAATAATTCGCATGGATATTCTTTGACAGCATGTTCAATTCTTCCCGCTAACCCCGTCACGGGTAGTCGACCTGGAATCTCTGAGAAGCTGGGTGTGATGGGCGCGGAAACACCCTGTTCCTGAAGCAGCCACTTCAGGATTGGCATCAAAACGATGTCGGTGGGACCTTCTGTCACGAGTGTGAAACGGATCTCGTTCATTCCAGATCGTCGCCGAAATAGAGAAGCTCTTGCAGGTCCAATCGATCGACGACACGCTGAGGTTTGGGTTGCTTCTTTGAGACCTTCGGATGGCCATTGACGTTTGGCCGAGATCTTAGTGGAAAGATCGGATTCAGGTATTTAAGTAAATCACCTCTGGCGACAATATCGGGAGACTCACCCGATCCAATAATCGCGGCTCTCCATGTTCCTGACAGACAACCAAAGCTTACTCGTTGAAATCGCTGGTTATCCTTTTTTCGGACGGTTTCTTTTGACCGGGCGACGATGAGAGTGTCGTCGGTTACTTCGCTCACGACGATCGGCGAATGTGTGTTGATAATGACTTGCCGGAGTGGGTTGTCAGGGCCGATCGGGTAGTCGACGTCCATGGCGATCTCGCGAAGCAACTCGAGCATGGCGGGAATCCGCGCGGGGTGAATACCGTTCTCTGGCTCCTCCAGACAAAGCACGCCTTGAGCCTCTGGATCAAGCTCGATAACCGCGAGCGCGAGGAAGCGGAGTGTACCGTCGGAAAGCGCCCGGGCTGAGTGGGATGTTCGGTCTTTTCCTTTGGCGAATATCGTTAAAAGTTCACGCTGAGGATCAACGTCGACCCGTACTTCACGAACATCGTCGATCAACTCCAAAAGTCGATTCGCAACCTTCGCGTATACGTCGGAGCGGCCTCGCTTTGATTCGTTGTTCGAGGCATTTTCTCCGGGAGTGAGACGCGTCTCAACGTTGGCCCCTACTTCTTGAATAGTATCGGTGATCTTTGGGGGATCGGCGGCGGGGTCCGTATCCGCGTGAGCGAGGCGATAAAGCGTCGCGGCAAGGTGCGAACCGTTGCTTCCAAGCCTTCGGGGAGTTGACAACATGTCGGGTTCACGCAGTGCCGAGGGCTCGAGTTGGAGTCGTCGCCAAGACTGCATCTCACGTCTCACCAAAACCGCTGTACGGTTTTCCGTCGCATTATTCACTGAGGAAAGGACCGTTCGCGGAAGTGTGGATGCGAGATACAAGGTCGTTCTACCGCCGCTTTCGCCTCGGTCTTGGTGCAGCCGGATTCTCGTCGTGCTCGACTCTTCTTTTTCGGTCGAGATAAAAGACGCGGTCCTTTGGCCTTTAATCGTCGACTTTCGCCAGACCATTTTGTGCGGAAACATCAAATGACGATGAGAATCGGTTGTGTTAATTCGTTCGAGTTCTTCTTTGACGATTTCCAACTCACCGAGCGACGACCGGCTTTCCGGCTTCCTAAGCGACAGCTCCACGGAATAACGCAAGAACGTGATCGACGCCTTCGCTTCCTGTCCAAGGTCATCAATTCCCTTTTCGGGAACAATCATTTCCGCCTCAAAGGACATCGTGTTGTCATAAGCATCTCCCACCCGATGAAACAGGCTTCGGACATCGGCCGTGCGTCCTTCCCTCACCGACATCGCGGCCTCAATGAGCGAACTGTTCGCCAGCGCCCCCAAAAATCCAATCGCGTCGAACAAATTTGACTTTCCGACTCCGTTCGCACCAGCGATGCACGTAAATGCGCCGAATCGAACGTCGACATCGACGAGGTTTTTGAATCCGGAAACCTTGAGCCGAGTGAGCATGATTCGCCTTGGGTCTCGTCGCGTCGGCGATTTTATGGGGAATTTCACCTCATGATAGCAAAAACCTTCTCGTCCTACCCAGTGATTCCGGTAGACCATCCGCCCGTATTTCGGACATAATCGAGGAACGCCCACGACGCAATCAGAAGTCTCCCGCGCACGCGATGCGAAGGCGAACGACCCCATGAAACGATGGCTCGCACGGATTGGACAGCCTCTCGGCCTTTTGCTCTTTCTGACCGCCATGCTCTCGGCCGCGTCGTTCGACCCCGAGGATAAGCCCATCCCGGATGTCGGCAAGGCGTACCGGATTCCTTACCGGCTCACCAACACCAATCACTTCCTGGTGCGGGTCCGGATCAACGGCAAAGGCCCATTCAACTTCCTGGTCGACACCGGAGCGCCTGCCCTTTATGTCGCCACCGAGACCGCGAAAAAGATCGGCCTGAAGCCCTCGGAAGACGATTTCTGGACCTCCGTCGATCGCCTGGAATTTGAAGGGGGAGCCACTCTCGAAGGGATCAAGGCCCGTGTGGAAGACCCGTTTCAACTCGTCGGCATGAACGCCCTGGGACTTCCGGGCGCGTCCATTGATGGCATTCTCGGGTTCACCATGCTGGCACGCTACCGGCTCGAACTCGATCCGACCAAGGACCGCATGATCTGGACCCGGCTCGATTATAACCCCAAAGAGCCCCCCGTCCCCCGACGCAAGCCCGGCGACCAGCCCGTCGAAATGCAGGCCATGAATGCCCTGGGGCCGATCGCCAAGCTCGCCGCCGCTTTGATCGGTCGCCAGCCCGAGGACGAGCTATCCACCCGAGGATTCTTGGGTGTCGAACTCGATGCGAAACCCGAAAAGCTCGGCGTCCGCGTCACACGAATCTTGCCCGATTCTCCCGCGTCGAAAGCGGGGCTTCGCGAAGGAGACCTCATCACCCGGATCGAGGATCGCGACCTCGTCGACATCGTGTCCGCAAGAGCGGCCGTTCGCAAGGTCAAGCCCGGCGATCGCGTCCGCCTGATGGTTCAACGCGAGAACGAAGCCGCGGCATTGAAACTGACCGTCACCGCCGGGGAGGGCTTCTGATCATGTCTATTGAAAAGAATGTGAGAAATTCGGCAGGTTTCGTTCCGGCATTGATGTTGATGCTCTTGACACCCTTTATCGCCGCGCAGGCTCCTCGCGAGGAAACCCATGCGAAGGCCGCCAACGCGCCGAAGCCGGCGCTTGTGCCTTTCGAGATGCTCGCGTCGAATCACATGGTCGTGCTGGCGAAACTCAACGGAGAAGGGCCGTTCCGCCTGATTTTCGACCTCGGTGCGCCGATCACTCTGTTAAGCAATCGCGCTGGTGAGGCCGCGGGAATCGTCAAAAAGAATGCCCCCCGGTCAATGCTGTTCGCGATGCGAGGTGAGGCTCAGGTCAAGACCCTGGAAGTCGGTGCCTTGACCGCGAAAGACGTTCCCGTGATCGTCCTCGATCATCCGGCACTCTCGGCGCTCGGCGGATTTCTCGGCAAGCCGCTCGACGGCATTATTGGATTCACCTTCTTCGCCCGCTACAAGACCACCATCGACTACCAGGCTAAGGAAATGACGTTGGAGCCGGTCGATTATGAAG
>JAYVYS010000947.1:0-6972 GCA_043784005.1 Isosphaeraceae bacterium | reverse complement strand
AGCGGTGTGACGCTTCGTTTCCACTTTCCTCCCGAGGGACGCCCGGGTTTGGGCGCGGATTCGACGGGGGTTGTTTCCTCAATCTGAGGCTCGAGTTCGACACGCGGTTGAGGAGTTCCGTCGTCAAAGCGATCAGTATCCGCCGAGCGATCAAGTTCGATATTGACAGGCTTCGCCTCGACGGAAGGGTGCCAGGACATCCGGTTGGGACGCACCGGGAGGTTTTCTCGGCTCGCGAGAACCGGAGGCTTGACCCCGACCATCTCGGGAGGCGGCAAGGTTAGGCGACCCGGGTCGTTGGCGTCGGGAGACTGCCCGCGAATTTCCGGGTTCGAACGACCGCGAGTTGTGTTCGCGGCAATCGCCGTCCCGGGCTTCGCGCGACTCGGGTCGTAAAGTGCCACCATGTTATTGCGATTGAGGAGCGCGTAGATGGACTTGGGATGCGCGTAGAGTCCATGATTTCCTTGCGGCTCGGCGAAGTCGCAGACCCCCGCGACATAGCCGTCGGTGGTGAAGAGCCCGCCTCCGGATCGCCCTTGAATGGGAGCGACTTTGCACTCGATCGCCTCGTACGCGCCGTTGTTGGCGACCCCCTTGAAGTTGGGGTTATCGATCAACGTACTCCAGGCGGTCGCATCCTGTCCTTGCGAGCAGCCGACGGTGATCACCCGCATGTTCGACCTCGGAGTCCAGTGCGGCGGGACGACCTTCGCATAGGGCAGCCGCTTGCCGGGTCGGATGCGTATCAGGCCGACGTCGCGAACAAAATCGTAGTCGATCGCCTTCCCCTCAAAGGTCTCATTGGTGTAATGCACCTGGTTCTTCTTGGGGCCGACGGGGTTGCCATCGAACAAGTCAACCGTGATTCGCAATGGGAACTTGGAGGGAGCCGCCTGCTTCCTCGCATCCATTTTGAAGATGTGCGCACACGTCAGAATGATCGTCTCGTCCGGACTGCTCGAAATGATCGTCCCCGAGCCGAAGCCGATCGAGCCGTTGCCGTGGACTTTGATCCGGACAACCGTCTCCCAAGGCTTGGGATTGGGGTCAGCGGAACCCTTTTTCGGGATGTCCTCGCTCTGATCCTGCTCGCGAGTGTCGTTGCTCCGCGCGAGTTCTTGACGATCCTTCGCCGGATTCTGAGACTCATATTTCGCCTTCGCGTCGTTGTAGAGTGAGGCGAGATCGGCCGCAGGACGGGAGCCTTCGAGCCGCCCTAGCATTTGCCCCGTGCCAGGATCAATCACGATGAAGGCGGGGATTCCCGAGACTTCGTACTTCGCGGCCAGCTCGGGAGACTTATCAACGTCGATGGGTTTGATGGGGAACCCTTGATCGATAAGTTGATCGACGGTGGGTCGCATTTGGCGGCACGGCCCGCACCAGGAGGCCGTGAAGTCGAGCATGATCGGTCGGCGTTCGCCCCCGGTGTCGGGGTTCATGGGAACGGCGATCAGGGCGAACAGCAATGTGGCGATGGTCATGCCGAACGGACTCCTTTCCCCCGGAACGGTTCGCTACAGGACGCGAACCGGGCAAGCTCGCCAGTCCGTGCCGGAGCGAGACCTGAGTCTCGACTCTCGCACGTTGGCCTCACCGTGGTCCGGACCTTTCGCCGCAGGACGATCGGAACGCCGGTACGCATCGGAATCCTCGCGAAAATCGCGAGACCGATGGCGAGCGTGTCCGTTCGACCGGATGCCTCGTCCGAAAGAAGAAGATGTATTTCGAGTGGAAAAGCGATATGCCGGGAGAATTCCCCGACCCTTCCTTGGGCGGGCCTCGCGTCGAGGACCCAACAGTCCACCATCATGGTGAACTGCGACCCGACGAACAGGGACCCCGACCGCTCCACCTTTTCCCCGTCAGGGGTAAGGCAAAAAAATCGGCCATTCGCAGGCCCCGAGGTTTTCGCGACATCCTTGCGACTTGATGGCCCTAGGGCTCCGCCCAGGCCGACACCAAGATCGGAGGGGATCGCGTTCACCGCGGTAAGCCCCTTTTACTAGGAGTGGGCATGAAGTACCAGATCAGTTATCGGAATTCTGGAACGCGTACTTGAGGGAATGTTTTTCGCGATGTCGAGGTTCCGCTGTGCTAATGAGCGTCGCCCGAGTCCGCCGCTCCGGAACCCTCGCCGATCGTAGGTTTTTTAAGGGTCCGTTCTCTCGGACCGTGATTTGCTTGATCCCGCGCAACTGGCGAATCATGACTCGGGCCGATAGAATCGAGGTTTCACGTGAGAATTGACTCAACGCTTGCCTTCAAGTCTGCGCGGCCGGAACCCCTCCATGCCCTCAACGTTCCTCGACGACCTTCGGCGATTCGGACCCGATGCGGCTTATTCGCTGACCATTGATCAGGCACGAGACTATTGCCGTCGCCTCACCTCTTCGCACTACGAGAATTTCAGCGTCGTCACCTGGCTCACTCCGCGCTCGCTTCGACCCGCATTCGCGAGTATCTACTCCTTTTGCCGATGGTCCGACGACCTCGGTGATGAAGTCGGCGATCGAGACCGCTCCCGCGCGTTGCTCGAATGGTGGCGAGGAGAAGTCCGCAATCTGTTCGAAGGGAAAACCAAGCACCCGGTCATGCTCGCTCTCGCCGAGACGATCGAGGAATTTTCGATCCCCATCGACCCGTTTCTCGCCTTGATCTCGGCGTTTGAACAAGATCAAGATATTCTCGAATATGAAACTTATAAGCAATTGATCGATTATTGTGGGCGATCGGCGAACCCAGTGGGCCATCTTGTCCTCTATCTCGGCCACTCGTATGACACCGACAACGCGAGGCTTTCCGACAAGATATGCACAGCGCTCCAACTCACGAACTTCTGGCAAGACGTGCGCCGCGACCTCGATATCGGTCGAATCTATCTCCCTCGCGAGGATCGGGCACGGTTCGACTACTCAGCGACGGACCTCATCGCCCGCCGATTCACCCCTGAGTTTGCCGCGCTCTTGAAATTCGAGGTGGAGCGCACTCGTATGTTGTTTCGTCAGGGTAGGCCGCTCGTGGCTCGGATCCCTTCGGCGCTCGCGGTGGACGTGGACCTGTTCGCGCGAGGAGGGCTCGCTATTCTCGATCGGATCGAGAGTCAGGGATTTGACGTGCTCGGCGCGCGGCCGAAACTTGGAAAACTCGCAAAATTCAGCTTACTCATGCGTGCCGTCCTATCGAGGCCCGGGACAACCCGCCCGTGCCCGACTCTGGCGACCGCCGGTCGGAGCGAAACGTCATGAGTTCCGAACAGGAGCTCGCCCGGAGCTATTCCCACTGCGCGACGGTCGCCCGACGCCAAGCGAAAAACTTCTATCCCAGCTTTCTGTTATTGCCGGCGAACCGTCGCAATTCGATGTGCGCGCTTTATGCGTTCATGAGACGGACCGACGATCTTGCCGACGAGCCCGGTGAGATCGAGAGCAAACACAAAGCGCTCCAACTCTGGCGCCAAGATTTGAACGATGCGATGGAAGGAAAGCCCACCGACTGGCCCGGTGGGCTCGCGCTGGGAGATGCTGTCGCAAGGCATGCCATCCCAGTTAGGCATCTGCATGAGGTTATCGACGGAGTGGCGATGGATCTAACCCCTCGAACGTTCGTGACGTATGAGGATCTGCGGGTCTACTGCTATCACGTCGCCTCGGCGGTTGGGCTTTGCTGTATTCATATCTGGGGATTCCGCTCTGATGGCGGAAAGGCCGAGGCGATGGCGGAGTCTTGCGGGCGGGCGTTGCAATTGACGAATATCATTCGCGACGTGGGTGAGGATGCTCGCAATGGCCGCGTCTATCTGCCCGACGAAGATCTTGACACGTTCGGTGTCACTCCCGAGGACTTGATCGCCCAGAGCACGTGTGAGCCGTTAAAGCGACTCCTTGCTTTCGAAGCCCGGCGCGCCTACGAAGAATATGGATGTGCCCAACCGCTGGCGAAGCTAGTCGACCCGGTGGGACGTCCGGTGCTCTTGACCATCGCTGGCATTTATCGCTCTCTCCTCGATCGGATCGAGCGAAGGAACTTCGAAGTGTTGAGCGAACGGGTCTCGGTCCCGAAATGGCGCAAAGCGGCAATCGTCGCACGTTCGTTCGGAGCACGATTCACACAATCCACCGCGTCCGACTCCGACGTGGAGGCACGTCCGATCCGATGACGACCGCCGCCCGAACCAAGTCCGTTTACAGCCCCCCGCCGCCTCACGTGGTGGTCATCGGCGGCGGCCTCGCGGGCCTCGCCGCCGCAGCATCGTTGGTGGATCGCGGTCTACGGATCACCCTGCTTGAAAGCCGTCCGCGCCTCGGTGGGCGGGCGTCGTCCTTCAACGATCCGATCAGTGGCGAGCTGGTCGATAATTGCCAGCATGTGAGCATGGTTTGCTGTACAAATCTGGCTGATTTTTGCTCCAAGATGGGCCTCTCGGAATTTTTTCGCCGCGAGCCGGAGGTCGTCTTTCTAAGCGCCGAGGGGCGAGTCTCGCGGCTCAAGGCGGGCGCGCTTCCTGCCCCGCTGCATCTGGTTGGGAGCTTTTTGAAGGCCAATTATCTCACCTGGACGGAGAAGCTGCGGGTCGCCTATGCGCTGGCCAGACTGACTTCCTCGCGAGGAGATCGGCCGGGCGAATCGTTCGGGGATTGGCTGCGACGCCACGGTCAAACCGATCGCGTGATGGATCGATACTGGTCCACCGTACTTGTCTCGGCACTGAACGAACAGCTCGACCGGATGGATGTCGGCCATGCGAGAAAAGTATTCGTTGATGGATTCCTCCGCGACACAGAGGGGTTCCAGATGGAGCTTCCTCTCGTCCCTCTCGGCGATCTTTACGGCCTTCGCCTCGAGCGACAGTTGGCGGACAAGGGCGTCGCGATCCGTCTGACGACCGGCGTTCGCACCGTTGAAGCGGACGACGAGGGAGCCGTTTCCCAAGTTGTGCTTCGAAACGGCGAGGTCGTCCCCGCCGATTTCGTCGTGCTCTGCGTCCCGTTCGATCGAGTGGGCGATCTTCTCTCCGGTTCCTTGAAAGAACGAATTCCCACACTCTCCGGTCTCGAACAGCTTCAGTCGTCGCCAATCACGGGTGTTCATCTTTGGTTCGATCGTCCTGTCTGTCCGTTCGATCATGTGGTCCTTCTTGGCAGGCTGACGCAGTGGGTCTTCAATCACACGGCGATTCAAGGGAGACGGCCCGGCGAAGCCGAAACGGGGCAATATCTTCAACTTGTGATTAGCGCTTCTTATGATCTTTTGTCGAAAGATAAAATCGCAATCCTCGACGCGGTCCTTGAGGATCTTCGAGCGATCTGGCCGGCCGCCAAGGAAGCGAGACTTTTGAGGTGGTGGGTCGTGACCGAGCACGGGGCAACCTTCGCGGTCAGGCCCGGTGTTGATGCTCACCGGCCGCCGCAGCGGACCAGCATCGACGGTCTTTTCCTCGCCGGTGATTGGACGTCGACCGGCTGGCCGGCGACCATGGAAGGCGCGGTTCGTAGCGGGTATCTCGCGGCCGAGGAGATTTTGCAAGACCTCGGGCGCCCCGCACGATTGGTCCGACCTGATCGAAAGCAAGGGCGGCTTGCTCGTTGGCTTTTGGGACGGCAGCAAGACCATCGCCGCCGCGAAACCTTTCCTCGCGACCTCGAGCGCATCCTCACCATTCCCACCTCGTCGGGCCGATGATCACCGATTCCATTCCGCGATTACAGTAGGAGGGGTCTCCTTCCCTCGTTCGTCTACACAACCCCAAAGTCGTCATGGCGTCTTGGGGGATGTAGGCAACTGAGGGAAAAATTGAGTGGCTTGTGGGGCCGGTGCGAAGTCGAGGGCCAGTTGTACCGGCCGAGGACAGGCCCGGCCGATACAAGCTGCCCTACAACATATTTCGAGGTTCGGCGGGCAGCCCATCAAGAATTGAAAGTCTCGACAGCGGGCCCTGGCAGAGTCCGAGGCTGATGCCAGATCCCTCTCCAGCCCTCGTCGTCGGTCGATCTCAGACTCCCGCCGAAGCCTTAAGCGCTTCAATCGCCGGAGCATAATCGGGTTCAGTAACGATCTCCGGGACGATCTGGATGTATTTGATCGTGTCATCAGGTCCGACCACGATCACCGCGCGTGCCAGCAACGGAATGGGCAGGCCTTTGATCAAGACGCCATAATCGCTGCCGAAGCTGTGATTGTGGACGTCGGACAGGTTCTTGACGTTCTCGACGTGGGCATCAGTACACCATCGGGCCTGTGCAAACGGCAGGTCCATGCTCACCGTATAGGCGGCGATCGCGTCGCCCATAGCTTTGAGTTGCTCAGAGAAATGGCGGGTCTGGATGTTGCATACTGGGGTGTCGAGCGACGGAACGACATTGAAGAGCCGAGTCTTACCTGCGGAGTCCGCCAGGGTCACGACCGACAATCCTGCCCCCACGCAAGTAAATTCCGGAGCCTTATCTCCAGCTTTAAGTGCGGGGCCAACGAGGTCCAGGGGTTTCCCTTTCATGGTCACGGCGGCGGTACGAGTCTGACTGTCGGACATGGTCATGCTCCTGGTGCGATTCGTTCGTTCGGAATCCGTTTGTTGCTTTTAGCTTATCCACCCGTGAAGGTCATCCAGGTTAGCCTTGCCGGCAACCACGCCGCAAGCGGGTTTCATTTGTGACCAACGAGACGAGACGGCCCGCGCGGCTTTCATTCCGCGACAGCCCGATTATGATGTTGAGAGGGTTCCGCGTTGAACATTGGATTCCGCTCCGCTCTGGTCGAGGTCGAAATTGCGCTCGCATCGTCATCCCTATCAATATGATGTCATCGTGGTCGGTGCGGGCCACGCGGGGCTTGAGGCAAGCCTTGCTTCGGCGCGGATGGGCCTTCGCACGGCGCTTCTGACGATGAATTGCGATTCCGTGGGTCAGATGAGCTGCAACCCGGCGATCGGCGGGGTCGCCAAAGGACAGATCGTTCGCGAGATCGACGCCC
>JAYVYS010000946.1:0-3768 GCA_043784005.1 Isosphaeraceae bacterium | reverse complement strand
CCGAAATCCAACGAGCCCGATGACGATTTGACTCAACGCCCGTTCGACTTCGGCCGCGAGCCGAGTAACCCGTTCACCGATGTCTTTGCGCGCACCCCGCCCGCCGAGGGGGGCGCGAATTTTTCCCCGCCCAGGCTGGTCTTGCCCGAACCGGGCCAGATCCTTCTTGAAAAATATGAGGTCAAGGAGCGGCTGGGTAAAGGGGGGATGGGGATGGTCTGGAGGGTGCGCGACACCGACCTCGGCATCGATCGCGCTCTCAAGATGATTCTCCCCGACGCCGCGTACGATCCCGAGGCCCGCGTCCGCTTCGCCCGTGAAGCCAAGCTTCAGGCTCGGATGTTCGAGCACCCCAACACCATCCGAATCCTGACGTCAGGACTCGACAAACATGGGGCCTGCTACCTTTTGATGGAGTACGTGAGGGGCAAGAGCCTGGAGAAAATCCTCAAGGCCGGCCAGCCCATGCCCTTGCCGTGGGTCGCCTACATCCTTGACCAACTCTGCGACGTCCTTCAGTTCGCTCACGACAACGTTGATGAAGTGACCGGCAAGCCCAGGCCGATCATTCACCGCGACCTCAAGCCCTCAAACCTCATGAGCTCCGAGGGCCCCGGGGGACGAGTCTGTCTCAAGGTTCTCGACTTCGGCATCGCCAAGATGCACGTCACGGATTCACCGTTGACAGAGAGCCTGACACGGGTCGGGCACGGAGTGGGAACGCCTCCGTACTCCAGCCCGGAGCAGAACGACGGCGAGGCCGAACCCCGGAGCGACCTCTATTCCGTGGGCGTGATCCTCTATGAATGCATCACGGGCTTTCGCCCGTTCACGGGGAAACTCGTCGCCCTGCTGACCGCCACAAAGGCCGTGTCTCCGCCGAGCTTCGCCGAGATTAATCCGGCGCTTGACCTTCCCGCGGAGGTCGAACAGGTCGTGATGAGGTGCCTGGCCAAGGACCCAGCTGACAGACCGGCGTCGGCGCGGGAGCTTGGCGAGATGTTCCGCAATGCCTGCGGGCCGATGACCCCGATGCCCACCCCGATGTACGCGACCCCCTTTGGCGGCGTCCCGCGCGCGGGAGCCGGGACGGGGACGGGCGGCTCCGTGGCGACTCAACCGGGAACCCCGGGCTCACGACGAAGTGGTGTGGTTGGGCTAAGCTTTCCCACGACAGAGGAATTCACATCGGAAACCGGTTCCAAGAAATCGTGGAAAGATAAACCGTCTCAACCCTTGCCACGGGTCCGTAACGCCCTCGCGTCCCTGTTTCTGATCGGCGCGGCGGCCTTCGTCGTCTGGCTCTCGATCAAGCCAAGGTTGGACTCCTCCCCCGATAAAAAGAAGCCCGCCGAAGAACAGGTTGCAAGCAAGGCGATCAAAACGCCAACGCCGCAAACCCGGGAAGTCAACGGCCGCACATACGTCCTTTGGGATGAGAAGAGCAAGACCTATCTGCCCAAAGGTTACAAGCCGCTCGATCCAGACAATCTCGTAGAAGGTCGCTGGCCACGGGTCCTTCAGCGCGAGGCGGACGGGGTGACCTTCATTCGGATGCCGGCGGGTACGTGCAAACTTGGCACCAGACGAAACGACCCTGATTTCGACAGCGACAACTCCCCGCCGTTCGAGTACCGCTCGCCGGGTTTTTATATCCAGGAGTATGAGGTGACCAACCGGGAGATGGACGCCTTCGCACTCTCGCACGCTGACGATGTGCGAGACCCGAGCCGAGCTGATCCGTTTCGCGATTGGAAGGAGAATTACAACAAAATCAAGCAGCCGATCGAGAGCGGCGGCGCTGGGCCGAAGGACGCCGCGCGGCACCCTGCCGTATCGATTCCCTGGTCGGTCGCCGACGCATTCGCCAGCGCCTACCAGGCCTACCTTCCCACCGAGGCTCAATGGGAATACGCGGCGCGGTCGGGCAAGTCGGGCTCGTCGCTGCTGTGGTCGATCAAGGAGGACAACGAGGAGCTCTGCCAGTCACTCGCCGCGATCGATCAGGATGCCGACCGCCGGACTCCGACCTACGCGGTCGGGACCTTCGACAAGGATAAGACCTCGCTGGGGGTCCGCGACATGATCGGAAACGTTCGCGAGTGGTGCCGTGACACCCGGCGGAAAGGATACCGAACCGATGGCACGGCCGCCGAACCGGTATTCATCACCGTCGACAGTCCTTCAGAGATTGACGTGGCGGTGCGCGGCGGTGCGTTTGACATGAGGTGCGACGCTCGGTTTGTTACCTATCGCGGAACCGGATACAGGCTCAGCTCAGACCCTAAGGGAAACCTTGGTTTCCGCCTGGTGATCGAGTGTCCGCCGGACGAACCTCATTAACTCAATACATGGTCCGCAATAGCGGACCCTACAAAATTCGGACGCGAACCCATCTTTTTAGCGTTGGCGCTCCACGAGAGCGTCTGGCGAAACGGTACGACGAAGCGGCAAACTCGACTCGGGTTGACTTTCCGTAAAGGTCAGGACCATGGCAAATTCGGGTACCGAAAACCGCGACCGTAACGCCTGCAAGATGCTCGGCGGAGCGGATCAAATCAGCCCCACATGGTTCGTGGCGCTTGTGGTCGCGCTGGCGGTGAGTTTGGCACCCGAGCCGGCATGGGGGCAGGCCCAAGCCCCGACGCGGACTCCGCGGCTATGGGCAGTGGTCGCGAGCGTTGAGGAGTACGGCCGTGGCTTGCAGGGACGTCCCGGGTTGCGGGCGGAGGGCCAGCGATTGGCGCGCTGGGTGACCGGATCGGCGCGTTGGCCCTCGGAGAACGTGCTGGAATTGAATGAGAATGGTGTCGCGCGTCCTCGGCCGGGAGCACAGCGTCAGGAAATCCTCGAAGCCAACGCCAGGAATCTCGACTATGCGATGCGCGACTGGCTCGATGAGCGAGGAGTGGGCGAGGGGGACGTCGTGCTTTTCGCCTTTGCCGGCCGCGCCGCGGCGACCGCGTCGGGAGATCGGCTCCTTCCCTTTGGAACCCGACCGGAGGATCTCGCCGGCACGGGCTGGTCCCCCGAGAAAGCCATTGAGCGGCTGCTTCGCGACCGAAAGTGCTCGGCCGTGCTTAGTTGGATCGACGCGCCGTTCGTGCCGGAGCGGCCCGGTGCCGCCCCGGCTCTGTCAAAGAAAGGGCTTCCGGGGGAAGGCTTGCTCGACCGCCTTTCGCGCTGGCCGGGGGCTTCCGTCTGGCTCTCAACTTCGGAGAAACCCGATTCTGTCAGTCAGCGTGGCAGCGCGTTCGCCTCGGCAGTGCGATCGGCACTGGGGGATCAGCCTCGCACCTTGATGGCCGCGCTCGCGGCGCTCGACCGCGACCTTGCCGCGCAGCAGGCCCCGTTCCGTCAACGTGGGGGATTCTCGGCCGACTTGCATCTGTTTCACGACAACCTCCGACTCCCACGAATGCGGGGGACCGAGCTGCTCGTTCAAAAAGGGCACGCCGCGCGAATCACCGCTCTGGCCGTGCGGGCCGATGGCCGAACCTTGGTGACGGCGAGCGAGGATTCCACTCTTCGCCTCTGGCGGCTCACCGCCACGGAACGGGCCCTGGTACGCGTCCTCCCGGAATTCCTGAATGGCGTGACATCATTGGCCCTCAGTCCGGATGGCCGCTACCTGGCGGGCGGCGACGGCATGGGTAAGGTCGCCGCCTGGGACCTCAACGTCCCCGAGGCCGGTCCGATCCTTACCGAGGGACCCCCGGCCCATACCAAACAGGTGCTCGCGCTGACCTTCCTGCGCGACGAGCCGGA
>JAYVYS010000945.1:0-9571 GCA_043784005.1 Isosphaeraceae bacterium | reverse complement strand
GGGAAAGGCGCTCGAAGATCGGAACGACCCGTCGCGCGAGGCGCGAGGGAAGCGACACGTCGAGGAGCTCGGCGACCTTGGCCTCGACGGCCGGGGTAGGCTTTCGAAGGCCGAACTCGACGGCGCGCACGACCCGCTTGCTCCCTCCGAGCGCGAGGAGCCGGAGAACGCGCTTCTTCGCCGCCGCGATCTTGCGGTCGACCTCGCCCGCGAGGAACGAGAACGCCGGGTCGATTTCCCAGTCGGGCGTGCCGTCGTCGTGGGCGAGCCCGCCCAGCACCGCGTACAGCCGATACGCGGTCGCGAGCTCACGCTCGAGGAGGGGCTCGACGAGCGAGCGGGCCAGGGGAGCACCACCGCGATCTTCGGCCCACCCGAGGGCGCGTGATGCCTCTTCGCGCACGGTGCCGTCGGCGTGCGACAGCAAGCGGAGGAAGAGCGCGACGCTCGTCCGGGGTGCCAGCGCGAGCGTCGCCGCGAGGCGTCGAGCGCTCTCGACCGGCGCGATGTCGAGCGACGTCGAGAGCGGCGCGAGCGCTTCGTCGCCCCACGCCGAAAGGATCTCGGCGGCTTCGGCGCCGAGCGTCGCGTCGTCGAGGAGCAACACGACACGTGGCAAGAGCGGGACGACGCGGAGGCGTCCGATCGCGCGAAGCGCCTCGCGCCTGATGGCAATGGCGGTCTTCGGCGCGAGCAGCTCGCCGAGCCTCGCTTGCACCGCGGGCTCGTGCCCCGCTGCCGTGCCGAACGATCGCAGCACCTCGAGCAGCGGCACGTCTCCTTCGGTCGAGAGCGCGAGCAGCGCCACGCCCCGCCGCGCGCCGTCGCGATCGCGCGCGGCGAGCGCGGCCACGCGCGCCGCCGCGGCGACGTGAGCATCTTCGTCGTTCGAAGCGCGCTCGAGCGCGGTGCGGTCGAATTTGCGATAGTTGATGTTCGCTTCGAGTGTGACGGGGCCCTTCACATCTTTGGGAACGTCGAGACCGAAGTGAACTATCTGCCCCGCGCCAGGGGGGACTTGCTTGTTGTAGAGCGGGACGAAGATGTCTTGCGGGTTGCGGCGGTCGATGCGATTGCCGTTGCGGTCGAGCATGTAGACATTGATGAAGTGGCTGAACGGGTCAACCTCACCGTTGTCGGCAATCCCTCCCGACCTCCCGATGATCGTGCCGTCGGCTTTGGCAATCAGCTCGACCCAGATTTCGTTCGAATCCACGGTCCCTTGGCTGAACGGATGACCAAGGCCCAAGGTTCGCACGACCACCTCGACCATGTAGGGCTTTCCGGTCTTCAACGTCGGAACCTCGGGTCGCAAGGGGGCGATCAACGGGCTGTCGATCTCGCCGCCGTCGCGAAGCGCGAAGATGTCGACGCGGACCTTCTTGTCCTTGAGATAGGTTTCGTGCGCCTTTCGCGCCCATTCGCTCGCGACCAAGGTTGCGAGCCCGGTATTCGCCGCGGGGAAAAAGTGGTCATGAATCTCGCGGCCGGGCTTGTCGTCGAACTCCTTCGCGCCAAAATCGGTCGAGGCGACGAAATTCATATGGCAGTTGATGCACTCGCCTTTCGCTTTCGGCGGATAGTAAAAGCTGCGCGCACCGTGGCCGGAAACACCCGACAGCAAGAACGTGTCGTAGTGGTTTTGACCGCGAAGGAAATCCTTGTAATGGTTCAAGGCGTAAGGGATCGACACCTTGTGACACGTCGAGCAAAACTTTGAATCCTTGATCGCCGGTTTCAGGAACGTCTTCTTGTGCATCTCGGGCTTGGCCTTGACGAGCGTGTTGTTGACCCATTGAAGGAAGGCGTTGTCGCTGGTCGCGAAGGGATAATGCGCAGGCTCTTCAATGGTATAATCGGCGTTGCCCCGGGTGCTGTTCACGTTCCCGATGGAATGGCAGACGGTGCAGGTAATCCCCGCCTGACTCGATCGCGAATTCACGTCATCATAGTTGGGATCGTCAAACTCTCCCGAGAAAAAAGGCACGGGGTCGTGACAGCCTGCGCACCAGCGTGCGGCGTTGGTATTGCCGTCGCGTTTGAGCGAGACTTGCCGGGTCTCCCGAACGCTGGACAGATAGGCCTTGTTATTGAACGAGCTGAAGTGGTGCGATGAATGATACCAGCCGTCGTAGGCGTCTTTGTGGCACTTCAAGCAATACTCGTCCATCATCATGGTTTCGGCCGGAATGAACTTGCCGTTGGTGGTCGTGGCCGATGATGGGAAGAAATATTGCTTCCCTTCTTTCGGGCCTTTGACACCAAAGCTGCGCGGATCTTGCGAGTGGAGCATCGCCATCAGGGCGACTCCCGCCACGACCACTCCGCCGAATCGTCGCGCCCATTCCCACTTGATACGCGGACCCGCGAGCCTGTGCTTCACATAGAGACCGACCGCCAGCAAAGGCGCTGCGACGTGAAGCCAGTAGCCGACCGACCGAACACGAGGATCACGGACCTCGAAAATACCGAGCCTCACAAGAATCAACCCGGAGATAAGGACGACAAGCGCACACACCAGAAGCGCCAGGCCGTAGCGAATCGCGACTTTGTTCGGGCGCTTCCACGACGTGAAGAGGTGCGCGAACCCGAAAATGAGAACCGGAATGATGATCGTAAACCCCACCGCAAGGTGGAGGATGACCATGATCATGTAAAAGAAGGTCTGCTGCGTCGTCCCCTTATACCAGGTCAGCGCGGTGACGCTAGAGAGGTAGAACCCGTTCGCGAAGAGGACGGCGAACCCGATGAGGATGACCCAGAGCAAGGGTCGCAGCCCGGGACCGACGGCCGGGACGTAAGCACGCCCGCGCCGGTCTTTGACTGGCTGAGAAGCTGAGGACATGGGACGACTCCGAAGACGCCGGGCGAATGATCCGAATGATAGCGATCAATACGATTGCCGCTGAGTCGATGAGGGACTCAGCACGAAGTGGAACCTGTCGATCTGCGAGTTCAGGCTCGCCGCCTTTTCCTCAGGAGTGTGCCACAGGAGCGAAAGAGTGTCTGACTCTCTTGGAATCGAGATCAGTATGCGACGTGTCGGCACGGGCGCGAGGCCATCGGAGGCGAGAGGAACCCCGGTGCCCGTGGGTAGGAACGCAGCGCCCGTGCCGGGGGCGACGGCCTCGATTCTCGCCGCGGGCTGCCCCGCGAACATCGTTGGCACGGCCGAGATCACGGTCAGACCGGGGAAGTTCTCATAACGATTCGCGACACGCTTGGCGATCGACGCGGCATCCGTTCCCGTCACCGAGAGTTCTCGATAGACGACGAACGACGACCCGTCCGGCCCCTTCCAACTCGCGAGCGGCACACCTGGAACATGCCAGTAATCGGGCCGGTTGGCCATCCAACCCTCTGGGGTTTGAAGCTGCTCAACCCCGGCACGTTCCAGACGAGTACCGCTTTCGCAGCCGCCGAGAAAAGCAATCGCGATCAAAACCACAATCCAAGAGACACGAGATCCTCTCGCATGGAATCGAGGCATATGGCAATTCTCCCCGTAAAGCGAACGCGGTCAGGGCCGTACGGGACTCGGCACAACATGAGTGCGATGACCCCGCGAACGGCGACGAGTGTGACTCAGACCGAGAACGATCGCGGGGGACGGTCGAGCGGCGACAAGATGTGTTGTGGGATCTGTATTCGGAAAAACGATCGCCTTGAAAAGGACGACCGCCGTGTTTCGAGCCGATCCCACGCCACCGTGAGCGCTGTGGGAGTCGGCACGAAATGATGGGTCGCACCCGGTGTTTCACCCTGACATGGCGTGGGCGAGACGGCGGGAGGACGATGATTCTCGACGCCGAGCCGGGACACGATGATCAGGCTGGGCTCGAAGGAGAAAGTGAAGCCCAATCTCGGCCGTTCGGGAGCGTGGCACCCGTTGGCCCGAGCGCTAGGCGCGAACCCGCCGACGCCCAGGCCCCAAAACAAGGCCGTGACGAAGAGGAAGACCCAGGAAAATCTTCCCGAGGGGGCCACGAACTTCAGTCCTCGGAAGGGAGAAACGCCAGGCGGACCGGCGTGCCAGGCAACTCTTTGATTAAAGAGACGTGCGGCCCGGATGTCAAGGTGCGAGCCAACCTCGTTCACCGGGTCCCAGACCACCACTAAACTCGTTCCGAACTGCGAACGGGACGGATGCCGGCAAAGTCTGAACGCAATGTTCACGAGGGTAGTCGACATTCAAAGCGACCGATGCCACTTATATCTCGCGACGAGTTTTTAGGCTAAGATCAAGCTTCGTGTTCGTTTCGACCTGATCCAAAGCGTGATTGAGACCGCATCACTATCCACTTCAGGTAGGAAGGAAATCGATGAGCGAACTCCCGGTCGACTTTCAATCGGGTCGGCGATGTTTTGCCCTTTCGACGTGTCTGGCCATTAGCTTGCTGCTTTCTTCGTTAGTTGAGAGAGCGCAAGCCCAGGCCTCGGGTCGCGGCACCGAGGGCCCTGCGGAAAGCGCGGGAGCGTCTAACGGGATCGGCCCGGAGAGCCCGCTCGTCCTGCTCATGGCCCCTGCGGTTCAGAAGGAACTCAAGCTGACCGAGGATCAGAAGAGGAAGGTTTACAACCTGATCCGTGACGCTGGCCAGAATTCAAGGACACTGATGCAACAGGCGATGATTCGGGGCGTCGGCGATCCGCGTTTGCTGATGGAGGCCGGACAGCGACACCGCAAAGAGAACGACACGGCGATCGGAAACCTCCTCGAAAAGAAGCAAAACGCGAGATTTGAGCAAATCGTCTTACAGTCGGAAGGGCCGCTGGCATTAGGTCGCAAGGAAATCGCGACGAAGCTGCGTCTGAACGAGAATCAGACTCAGCAGATCCAAAACGTGATGGGCCGTTTCCAGCAGGCGAGATTCCAGCTCGTAATGGGCGTCCAACGCGCGGCGATGACCGGAGGAGACGGCGGAAATCTCGACCAATCGACGAAGCAACCCCGGCAAGAAGCCGTCCAGGAGATCGGCAAGATCGTGACGAAGGCCCAGAAAGCCGCGTTCAACGAAATGCTTGGAGAGGCTTTCGATATCAACAAGATCGCCGCTGACCCAACGTCGGTCGTCGGTGATGAAACCAAAGCCACCCCCACGGACGCCGATTCCAAAGATCCCGCCCCGAAAGACGAGCCTGAGGCGAAGCCGAAAACGACAAAAAAAGGGGCCAAGGTGAAAGGGAAGAAGTCGTCGTGACTCACTCCTCACCACACCGGCTCTTCATCGGGTGAGGTTTCCGAGACCACCGGGTTTTCGAGTGTCCCGATACCCCCGATCGTGGCGCGAAGGATGTCTCCCGCCTTCAAATACGTTCCCGACGCGGAGCCGACTCCCGCGGGAGTGCCCGTCGAGATCACGTCGCCAGGTTCGAGCGTTATGAACTTCGATAGAAACGACACGATCGCCGCGACAGGGAAAACCATCTGCGCCGTCGTCGCGTCTTGTTTCGTGACACCATTCAGGCTCAAGTGGATCGTCAACGCCTGGGGATCGGGCACCGCGTCCGCCGAGACGATGCACGGACCCATCGGGCAGAACGTGTCGTGCCACTTGCCATGGAGCCAGTCGAAAAACTTGTCGCGCTCACGGACTTTTCGGCCTGGATTCGGCGTGAATTTGCGGTCGGTGATATCGTTCACCACGGTGTAACCGGCGACATACGCCATCGCCTGATCTTCCTCGACGCCCCGGCACTCGCGACCGATCACAACGCCGAGTTCGCACTCCCAGTCGATGTGGTCGGGGGAAACCCTCGGGATGACGATGGGGTCACCGGGGTTGGTCAAAGTGGTTGTCGGCGGCTTCATAAAGACATAAGGGAATGTTTCGGAACGCTCGACAGCGCTTCCACCGCGTTCGGCGACGTGTGCCGCATAGTTGCCCGCAAGGAGGAGAATCTTGCTGGGATGGCCGATCGGGAAGAGCAAGTGAACGTCCGCAAGCGGGATCTCAAGCTCTTCGCGACTGGCGGGTTCGAGCGTTTGGACCCACTTCGAGAGCGTGCAGGCGGCTTCAAAGGCTTCCCCGTCGGGCGGAAGGAGGTCGAGGAGGTCCTCGGTGGTGGGGAGGTAAAGGTCGGCCCCGGTCTCCTCCGCATAAGCTTCGGCCGCCTGGTCGATGGGAATCACGCAGTCGTCGGCGAAAAAACCGTTGAGGGTCAGGTCGTCGAGGACGAATCGGCAGAGGCGCATCTTACTACCTCCTTGACCATCGTACCGCGCGACCGGGCATGAGGACGCGGATGATCGCACGTCACGATAACGCGACCCAATCCCAACGGCAACATGCAAGTGGAAAGTGCGGCGCGTCTGCGCGTCTCGTTGGCAGGGTCACGACCAAGCACTCTCAAGATGGGACCCGGGTCGCGACCCAGCAAGCTTTTTCCTGCGAAGCCGCGACACTCAAGAGGGAACGGCGGTAACCATTCTTACGCATTCGAGAATCAAAACATCCTGCTTGGGATCGACGGCCCTCAGATCGAACAGAACACCCCCACCTTGGATGCGAGTGACGACAGCGGGGTTCCCGAGCCGAAGC
Source organism: Isosphaeraceae bacterium (assembly GCA_043784005.1). GTDB lineage: Bacteria > Planctomycetota > Planctomycetia > Isosphaerales > Isosphaeraceae > JAYUFP01. Next base: position 3,029 of record JAYVYS010000945.1, on the reverse strand, counting down.
GCTTTTGCGAACATGCCTTCGGAAGCGATCCCTGAAGGCCAAGGAGCGTCGATCCGGACGGCCGCGGTGGGGATCGGCTCTTGCGGAATGCTTCCGCCGCCGAGAAACGCGGTGGTCTCGATCATACTGGAGTTGAGGTGCATCTCGGATCGAAACACTTGGGCCAGTATTTCCGCACGTTCCCGGATCGCTTCCAGAGGCGTGCTCAGAAACGACCAGAGCGGGACCTGTCTCGCCGCGATCTCGGGATCGAACAACAAGTGCAAGGTCGCTTCGAGGGCCGCCAGCGTCATCTTGTCGACTCGTAGCGCACGCATCAACGGGTCGGTCTCCACCTGGTTGATCGCTTCGCGAGTGCCGAGGATCAGACCACACTGAGGCCCGCCGAGGAGTTTATCGCCCGACCCGAGGATGAGGTCAGCGCCAGCCGCGATGCCGTCGACGACGGTGGGTTCGCCCGAGACCCCGGGGGGCATTCCCTCCCTCAAAGCTCCCGAGCCGATGTCGTCGATGGTTTTCAGGCCCCTCGCTCTCGCAAGCGCGACAAGTTCGGTGAGTTCGACGGACTCGGTGAAGCCGACGACTCTGTAATTGCTGGGGTGGACTCGCAGAAGCACGGCGGATCGCGGCGTGATCGCACGTTCGTAGTCGCCGATGCGGGTTCGATTGGTGGTGCCGACTTCCACGAGTTTCGCGCCGCTGACCTCAAAAATCTCGGGAAGCCGAAAGCTCCCGCCGATTTCGATAAGTTGCCCACGCGAGACGATCACCTCTCGGCCCAGCGCCAGGGCGCGCAATGCGAGAACGGTCGCCCCCGCATTATTGTTGACGACCGTCGCGGCCTCGGCTCCCGTGAGCTTGCAAAGCAGTTCCGAGACGTGCGACGTGCGATGGCCGCGCCCCCCAGTCTCAAGGTCAAATTCAAGGTTGCAATATCCGCGAGCGACCTCCTTGACCGCCTCAATCGCTTCCGGAGCGAGAGGTGCGCGGCCGAGCCCCGTGTGAAGTAAAATCCCGGTCGCATTGATCACGGGGCGGAGGACGGGACGAACCGCCAGGATTTGCGCGGCGACGTTTCGTGCGAGTGTCGCGGGATCAAGGTCCAGCAATTGGCCCCGAAAAACCTGCCTTCTCGCCTCATCGATCGCGGCACGCACGGCATTCCGCACCACCTCGCGACCCATTCGCGATCGCAAAGCCAGCAACTCGGGGTGATCGAGGATGATATTGACCGCAGGTAGATCGCGCGGGGTGTTCACGGAGCGGTTGTCTCCGGTTGACACGCGATCTTGTTGATCACGGTGGGGCCAAGCCTGCGGAGATCTCCCTCGCGAGTGGTGAGGCCCGTCCGATCGAGATATTCGCCGATCGGGACGGCGTATTTACGGGTCGTGCCGAGCAAGTCGCGAAGCTCGGCCATCGTGAGGGTCGATCCCTCGTTGAGCCGCTGAACGACCTTTTTCCGCAACGTCGCCGCCGCATCGAAGTCGAGAAAAAGTTGCGTGCTGATCTCGACGATCTGTTCTTCCTCGCGGAGCAATACCAGCAACTCCGGCAACACCGTGGCGCGAGGGCCTGCGGATACGGTCAGGTCGTTGAGGTCCGGGGGGCTGAAACCTCCTGCCCGGATCGCTTCGGCAACCTCATTTTTGAGCTTCCGTTCCCCTTGGCTGAGCTTCGGTTCGTATCCCGCGAGTGTGACCGATCGGCCCTCCGCGATCACTTTCTTCTGAGACTTCAATCGTTCGATGAGCCCACCGACGAGCGCATCGCTTTCCAGGTCGGCAAGTTCCGTGACCACGTAAGCACGTGGGATCGACGACTGCCGGGGCCTGGCCGCGTGCAGACGGCTGAGTGCTCGAAGGACGCGATCTTCAAGCGCGGAAACGAATTCGGCCAGCACGCGAATCGTTCGCCGAGGTCCAACCGGCAATGCGATCAGGGCACCCGTTTCGACGAGCTTTCTCAACACACTGTCGACCTCGTCGGCCCGCAAACCAGCCTCGCGGCAGAGCGATTTTTCGCTCCAGCTCTTGATCCCGAACCCGGCGAGCGCAGCGCCCGCTCGAACGACCGGATCAGGCGAGCCGAGCCTTTCAAAACGCGCGATTTCCGTTTGATCGCGACGCCGGACGCGCCGGGATCTCGGCGAGAGAACGCGACCGCCGCCGAGAGTGGCCGGAGGACTCTCTTCGCGGAGGACAAAAGGCTGCCCCGAGACGGCGACTCCGGGCTCTTTCAAAAACAACTGGCCGATCGCCGATTCACCCGGTTGAAGCGTTTCGGCGGTGAGAAGGGCAAGGGTCGCGGTGTACTCCGCCGTCCCAATGTGGAGGCGATAGCGCCCGCGATGTCGTAACGCGCGCGGCGCGTCTTTAGCGGCCCGGATTTCGACGGCCATGACGCGCGTCATTTCAAGATACCCCGACGCCACCAATTCTTGTCCTCTCGCGATCTCAGAATGATGCACTCCCACCAAATTAATCGCCGCCCGCGCCCCTCGGCCAATCTGATCGACAGTCTTATCATGACGTTGCAAGCCGCGAACCCGCACGGAACGCCCGTCCGGAAGCCAGACAAGCTCATCGCCGATCGCGACAGTGCCCGAGGCGACGGTCCCCGTGACCACCGTGCCATGTCCCGCCACGGTGAACGCGCGATCGATCGCGAGCCGAAAGAATCCAGGGTCGGGACGATTTGGAGCACTCACACACAGCGATTTTAGAGCGGCTCGTAAGTCATCGATCCCGGCGCCCGTGGTGGTGGAGGTCAGGATGATCGGGGCGTTCTCCAAAAAGGTCCCCGCGACCAGCGCGGTGATGTCCTCGTTCACGAGAGCGAGCCATGAGGGGTCGGCGAGGTCGGACTTGGTGATCGCGATGAGGCCGCCAGAGAGGCCGAGAAGCTGTAGGATATCGAGGTGCTCGCGCGTCTGAGGCATCACCGAGTCGTCCGCCGCGACCACGAGCAAGGCGAGGTCCAGTCCGGTCGCGCCCGCGAGCATGTTGCGGATGAATCGCTCATGGCCG
>JAYVYS010000944.1:0-3661 GCA_043784005.1 Isosphaeraceae bacterium | reverse complement strand
GTGCGGCCGTTGTTATGCAGTCTGCGAGGACACGTCGCACCAGGCCATTTCGGCCAGCAAGGACGGCAAGCGGCATTTCGAGATCAAGGAAGAGGAGTGCGTGGGCTGCAACCTGTGTGTGTCGATTTGCCCGGTACCCGAAACCATCACCATGCGCACCCTGCAAGCGGGCGAAATCGACTTGCGTTCCGGCAAGGCGGTGTCCGGTGAATACGCCAACTGGACCACCCACCCGAACAACCCGATGAGCGCGGCAGCCAAGTGCAAAACAGCCGTCTCGCTTGCGAGCCGCCTCTCCAATCCTCGCGTGCATCGCGACCGTCGTCATAAGTACGAATCCAATCCTCAGCGGGATCGGATCGACCCGAATCGTAGGACCGTCTCGGGGGCTCGGAGTTCAGTCGGCCCGAGGAACTTTTCTCAGGATCGGTTCTGGTGCAACCAATCCAAAATATTAGTCTCGGCCTCTTTGTCCAGAACCTGCTTGAAGCCCGGCATTCGATTGCGGCCTTCACGCACGATTGTCCGGTAGTCGATCCAGCGATTGAGAATCGGTTTCGCGACGAGATTCATCCCGATCTCACCGCCCTTGGCGTTCGCACCATGGCACTTCGCGCAATTCTCTTTGTAAAGCTTTTCCCCACGACCGATAGAGACCGTGAGTTCGGCGAGCGTTTCTTTACGAGGAATGCTACCATGATTCCTGATCGCATCGCCTTCGTCGTTCTGAGAGTCGATCGCGGCTTCGGCCCCGCGAATCGTAATGCGAGCTGACCGAACCTTCGGCACGCCTTCGCCATAGTTTTGAATGAGATAGGCGAGCAGAACGGCGTTCTCTTCCGGCGGAACAGGTGCTCCCCAACCGACCATTTTTGTCAACTCGGCCTTCCACTGTTCGGCCGTCAGTCTTTGTGAAGTGACGATTGGCGCTGCGTGGCACATCAGGCAATTGTTCTGGAAGGATTGGCGACCCTGCAGCTCGCGAAGTTCGGCATCATCATCGTCACCTCGCGACGAGGATGCCAATAACGCGATTCCCAACGCCATGATCGCGGCTTGTCGAAGACTTCTCATGATCGACGTACCTCAAACGAGACGGAATCGATTCCATTCCAGAGATAGCCGCTCTTATTCCAAGGCGTTTTCTCAGGCTGAACGAAGCCTTCAGAATCGGTGGCACGAGCGCGGACTGAGTATGATCCCGGCAATGCGTCCCAGCCAAAACGCCATTGCCGCCAAGCCCCGATATGATCGGGTCCATAAAACTCGGCTGACTTCCAAGCGTCTTCGCCAATCGAGACTTCCAACTTGATCACACGACCAATGCCGGTCCAGGCAACTCCCGAAATGCTGATCCGGCCCGGGTTGATGGTTGAGCCGGTCGTAGGCGAGACGATGAGCGATTTGACATTGAGTGTCGTGACGGAAACTGTGTCTTCTGGCTTAACCGTTACACCCGGCGGCACGGGGATCTTCGGCATTTTGTAGCCGGTTCGCTGGAAGAAACCGGGAGCCTCCTCGTCCGAGACGGTGATCTCGCGGAGCCACTTGATCCAATGGTTTCCGGCCCAACCGGGCACAATCAGCCGGTAAGGGCCACCGTGGAGCTTGGACAGGTCGGAGTTCATGCGAGTGGCGACGAGGGTTGACGGGTCCATCGCTCGTTCGATTGGCAAGCTGCGATGAAATGCCGGCGTTTTGGGATGAGGCGGCAGGTCGGCCCCGAGGAAGTGGACGTGTTTCGCCTTGCTATCAATTCCGGCCTTTTCCAGGAGATCCTTGAGGCGAACGCCGGTCCATTCCGCGTTGCCCACGGCTCCCCGCTCCCATCCAACGCCTGGAACAGTCGGCTGGAATAAAGCGCGTCCATTACCAGAACATTGAAGGACGGCGGGGGACACCACCTGCTCCATTCTCTGAAACTCGCTCGCATGATGAAACCGAAGCGGTGTCTTCACCAAGCCGCCGATCGACAATTCTCCGGCGTTTCCCGCAGGCGGCCCAAAGTGGGCTCTCACGAAGAAACGATCGTTGGGCGTGAGCCACGAGTTCAGCAATCCGACCGGGGTTTCCGCGTTCAAAGGCGCGTCGCCCCGAACAATCAGCTCGGGCAGCGGGGTCTTCTCGTCGCGACCGAAAACCCCCGGCACAGAGGCAACGATGATGCCGCCGACCGCGCCTCGAATCAATTCCCTGCGAGTGGACATGAATCGGCTCCGCATCCCATTCAACGAGACAACTTAATTATGCAGAAAATCGGCACTCGCGGTCCATAAGGAATCGGTGACGAACGCGAGTCGGCTGTGCAGACGGGCTTGAGGTCGTTATGGAAAAAGGGAAATACGGCCGACCGTTGATCGCCTGACTCAATGGCCAGGAGACCAATCCGCACCTCGTCCCCGATTCACGAATCTTATTAAGGGGGCATTTCCAAAGGTAAGTTGAGAGCGAAGGTGGAACCTTGACCGGGCGTCGATCGCCAGGAGAGTTCTCCGCCCACTTGGGCCAGGAACCTTGCGACCCTTGGTAAACCCAGTCCCAACCCGCGCCCTGCCTGCCGACCACAGAAGAAGGGGTCGAACAAGTGAGCGCCTTCCTCGGGTGTGATTCCTCGTCCCGAATCACGAACCGAGAGAGAAAGGCGATCTCCTGTCCGAGTGGACGTGAGCCGGATCGTGCCACCCGTTGGAGTGGCCTCAAGCGCGTTTCGCAGCAAGACATCGACCGCATGACGCAAGGGATCGGGGTCGGCCCAGGCCACAGGCACCGGCTCCCGGTTTTCGGAGGTGATACGGACCCCTCGTGACTCGGCCTCTGTCTTGATGTCGCGAATCGCGTTTCGGATCAGATCGTCAGGGCGGCAGAGTCGAGATCGAGGCAACGGCGGACGAGCGATGTACATCAAGTCTCGCAAGATTCGATGGGCCCGTTGCGCCTGGCCGATGATTGCTCGAAGCGACCTTACGTCGTCGGGATCATCCACTTTCGGCAACAGAAGTTGAGCCCTGCCGAGGATCACGGCTAGTGGGTTGTTCAGTTCGTGTCCAGCTCCAGCGGCAAATTCAGCCAAAGCGGCAAGGCGGCCGGTGCGGTCGGCGTCGGATGCCCGGTCGACCCGAATCCGGTGGGTTGTCACCACTTGGTCCAGGCGCTCGCCGCGTCTCGATCGTTCGGCAATCGCTTCGGCCAACGATGTCCACGCAGGTAGCACGGTGTCGAGTCGGCGGTCGAGATCGCCGTGGTTTGACTCAAACCAAAGGTGGACCTCCGCTGCCGAACGACCCAGCTTCACGATTCGCGACGGAGGCCGCACCGTCGGGAACTCGGGAACCTCTCCGTTCCAGACAATCTTCGCCGAAGCCACACCCGGCTCGTGGCAGAAGGCAAGCGCGGCCCGTTCAGCCCAAAGAGCTGGAGTTTCCGCCGGAGAGGAGTCGCGGATTGTCCGAAGTATCCGGTCGCGAGTCGCTAGATCACGCGTCGCCACCTCATGTTGAACTTTGAGAGCCGCCAATCGTCGGGTTACGAGTTCCTCGCGGTCGGTGGTCTCTGGATCCAACAGGCCCGCCCGCAACGTACCTGCACTTCAGCGATCAAGATTCGGAGGCGAGGATCGGCACCGCCTGGTTCGAGGGTCCGTTGCGGGCCGAGAGCCCAAGGT
>JAYVYS010000943.1:0-2942 GCA_043784005.1 Isosphaeraceae bacterium | reverse complement strand
TGCCAATCCGCGCCGATCCTGGCACGAAGCTGGTTTTCGGCATCACGCGCGGGAAGCCCCCAGAGCGCACCCGCAGGCTCGAACGTCACGCGCGGCTCATTGTCTCCCAGGCCGTCAATGAGGACGACCGAAGGCTCATCGCGGCATCCCTTGACGACCAGGGCATCCACCCCCGCTCGCTTGCCCGCCAGGGCGAAATGCGACGAGGAGAGGGCGTCCGAGACGCGCCCGGTGAGCGGGCTGAACGCAATCACGGCGAACTTGGCCGAGGTCGTCAGCGGGCTTCCCACCAAGGGACTAAACGCGAAGATCAACGCGGCTTCGGGGCCGAGCGGGTCTAGCCCGACCGGCGTTTCCCGACCCAAGAGCCATGCCCCCAGTCCGACCCCGCCGAGATACGAACGCAACGTGGATTCCGCGATCGGGATGACCTCCGACCTGCCTGTTGAAGCGTCAATCCGCAAATAACGTCCATGAATGCCGAACAAAAGGTTCACCCTCCCACATCAGCGGAGAGAAGGAGAAGGGTATCGCCATCGTTCAAAGGGGTCGCGCGATCGGAGACGAATCGCTCGCCGTTGAGGCTGAGTTTATATGCCGGATGAATCAATCCATTATTGAACACATGGTCTGAAAGTGCTGGACAAACGGCTGCCATCGCGTCGATCGCCTCGCCGACGCTGGTCCCTTCCACCGTAAGGCGGGCGGTCCCGGCGCGGAGGCGAGGGACGCCGTAGAGTTCAATTCGAATCATGAGTTGTTCATTTTCAAGGGTTTATCGGCTGCATCAAGGGCCGGGCGTCCCAGACCTTCGCGGTCCCCTCGATACCTCCCGAGAAGAGGCGGTAGCCGTCGCGGCTGAATGCCAGGCTGACCACTCCACCTTCGTGTCCGCGTAGCGAGAGAACTTCATCGCCGGTGGAAAGGTCCCAGAGACGGATCAACTTGTCGTAACTGGACGAAGCCAGTCGCTTGCCGTCGGGGCTGAACGCCAGACTTGCCACCTCGGTGTTGTGCGCCTGAATCGTTCGTTCGAGCCGTCCGTCGATGGCGTCGTAGATTCTCACGGTGCCCCCGGGACCATCGACGGCGAGGCGTTGGCCGACGGGACTGAATGCGAGCAGCAAGCCTCCGGAACTGCCGGTTTCGTTCGGCTTGAAACCCGAAGGATCGACAAGGGTGAACCGCTCGCGAAGTGTCGGCCAGTCGTACAAGATCACCTTGCTCGGAACCGCGTTGGGGCCGTCCCGCCCCTTGATGATGATCGCGAGCGATTGCCCATCGGGACTGAACGCGACGTTGTTTACCAAAACACTCTCGTTAATCAGGATACGCTTACGCTCGCCGCGCTCGACATCCCAGAGAAACACTTCGCCCAGAAGCGGGTTCTTCCCGTTGTTGCCCGCGGAAACCAGGGTCTTGCCATCAGCGCTGAACGCCAGTCCGCGAACGAACACATCGTGTCCCTTGAGGGGGGGAAGGGACGCTCCCGTGGACGGATTCCAGAGCCGAATCGTGGGGTCCGCACCACCGGATGCCAGCAGTTTACCATCGGGGCTGACAGCCAGACAAAGCACCCAGTCGTCGTGTCCTTTGAGTTTGCGAAGCAGGCGACCTGTCGCAGCCTCCCACTGCGCGATCGTGTGATCGGCCGCCCCCGAGACGACCGTCGTTTGATCGGGCATACACAACAGGCTGGTGATCCAGCCTTTCTGATCATGAAAGGTCACCTGGCGATCGGTGGTCACATCCCAGAGCTTGACGGTGCGGTCTCCCGCCGCGGAAGCAAGCCGAGAACCATCGGGGCTGAATGCGACCGCGGGAACGCCCGAGGTGAGGCTGGTATGACCGCGAAGGGTCGTCAGTTCCCAGCCCGTGGCAACATCCCAGAGCTTGAGTGCCGTGTCGTCGCCGGAAGAGGCGAGCTTTGTCCCGTCGGGACTAAAGGTCACGGCCTGCACGATTCCCGCGTGGGCCTCGATGCGCTTCAATTCGGTGCGGGTCGACAGATCCCAGATCCGGATCGACCGATCGGCGCAGCCGCCCGCGAGTTTTCGTCCCTCGTGATCGAATGCGAGCGAATAAACCCAGCTCTCGCGAGCTTCCAAAGCGAAATCGTAGAATTTTTCGTTCTTGACGACGTCCCAGAGTTCCACCACGCCTTTTCCCGCCACGGCGATCATCCGCCCGTCGGGATGAAAGGCCAAGGCATGAACCGCTCCATTCTGTTGCTTTTCGTTGAACACAACCTTGCCGCCCAGGGTTTCAAAGATCATGACCCGGCCGGGGTTGTCATTGCTGCTGTACTCGCCGAAGCCCGAGGCAACCAAGCGGTCGTCGGGGCTGAACGCCACGCTCAGCGCATTGGTAACGCCCTCGCGATGCGAGAAGACGACCGCGCCTGTCTCGGCGTTCCAGACGGTCAACCATCCCTCACCCGTCGAGGCTTTATCCTGATAGAAGCCGCTCCCCGATGCGATCCACTTTCCGTCGTGGCTGTACGCCACCGAGTGTACCGCACCTTTAAGCCCTTCAAGGCGGCGGACGACTCGCCCGGTCTTCGCTTCCCAGATCAGCAGTTCCGCAGGTTCATTTCCTCGAGGAAAGTTAAACGGCTTGCCCGATCCCGAAACGAGCCTCTTCCCGTCAGGACTGAACGCAACGGCGTTAACGCATTCTTGATTTCCTAAAAACGTGAATTTTTCTTGATGACAAAGCCGCGCCACGTAGGACCATTCCCACCCGCGAGACGCGACCGGACAAAGCTCCAGCAGTTTCTCCGCTTGCGCGATGTTATTCTCCATGCATTCGCGCTGGGCAAGGTTGACGCGGTTGACATAGCCTTGCCATTCCAGTGTTCGCGCGACATCCACCGCGCGGTTGCGTTGCGCCTCGGTACGCCGGTTGGCCTGGCTCAAAAGCACGGTGCCGAGCGTGAGACC
>JAYVYS010000942.1:0-11324 GCA_043784005.1 Isosphaeraceae bacterium | reverse complement strand
TCGCCTTTCTGGTCGGCGCATCAAATATTGATGTTCTTTTATGTTATTGTCTTATGAAAGATCCCCTTGTCCGCTTCAGTGTCGCGATTGGCGGTGAGTTGCTGCAAAAGTTCGATCGATACCGTGAGGAACACCGGTATCCGAATCGCAGCGAAGCCGTCCGAGGTCTGATGCGCGCGGCATTGATCCAGGACGTGATCGCCGACGACGCGAGTGAGGCGATGGGAGTCCTCACCTTGATTTACGACCACCATGCCAGCCGTGTCGGTGATCGACTGACGGAGATTCAACATCTGCATCTCAATCGCGTGGTGACCACCACCCACGTCCACCTCGACGCGCGCCGATGCCTCGAAGTCATCCTACTGCGAGGCCCGGCGCGGCTCGTTCGCGAACTGGCCGATAGCCTGATCGGGACCAAGGGAGTCGAGACCGGCCGCCTTGTCCTCGCTCCGGCCGAGCCCATCCCCGAGCGCGGGCATTCGCATGAGCACGGACCCGACCACTCGCATTGAGGAATAACTTCCGTCTCAGTCAACGGTCTCTGGAACTGCGGCGACTTGCCGCCGCTCTCAACAGCCGAACAAAACGGAAGCAAGCTTCCGCACTTCCGGGCCTCGTTACAGAATCGAAGCGGAAATCGGCAAGCGATTCCCGGTCTCTCCCAGTCTCAGATCGTTTGTTCGCCACCGAACGATGTCCGTCCCTTGTGCTGTGAGAGCTTGCCAAGGGTGTGCTCGAGCGAATGTTCGAGCTTCACCGCGGCACCTGTGACCGCCTCGTCCAGAGTCGCGGCCTCGCAACTCACCGCCAACGGCTGGTGGCCGGCCACGCGCGCCTCCATCAAGCAACGCATGTGGTGATCTCCCCCCTTGGCTCCGTTCAGGTCGTGAAGGTGAACTTCGACACGAGTGATCTGGTCGTGAAATCGGTCGATCACACCTCGGACCTCGCCTTCGACCTTGTTCACCAGTTCTTCCGACCCTTTGATATGGTTGTCCGTATGAACCTGAACTTGCATGGGAGATCTCTCCATTCTCGGGCTGCCGCGTGGAGCGTCCACGAGGCGAATCGGGTACCGGCCAGGGGGCGAGCCCGCCGGTCGGTTGTAAAAATCGCTGAGCTCGGATCGAGGGCGAGAACCAATGACCGAGCCTTCAACCTGGATTCCCGTGTCCAGAGGCTCACGACACCGTCCCAGCCGTCGGAGGCTACGAGTTCATTGTGAAGTGCAGATGCCGCCGCGTATACCCCTCGTTCGCTCGCACCTCATCCTTGATCTGGACGACTCGACCGCCCTTTTCCTCTTCTCACGTCAAAAAAGCGTGGTTCTATCCCCAGTTAACCCGGCAAAATTGGGGCCACTTCGCGGGCAACATTCACAAGGTCATCCTCGGCCATCTGCACAGAGCACGCACTTATACGCACAAAGAAACGCCCAATACGGGTGGTCATTCATGGCAATATTCGTCCAGGTACGGCAAAGACCAGCCATGTTCCGTAAAAAATCCATGTGTTTTGTATGAATGTCAAGAAATTACCCGTCCTGCGGCTTATGATGTTAAAGGAGGAAAGCTCTTACGAAGGACGGAGTCTGCATGACCTAGGCATTCTGCTGGGAGGTGGACCTGTGAACGAGGTCTGTCCGACGACAGCCCGAAGGTCGCGAAGGCGGCGGGCTCAAGAGATCCAGGGGATGTTCGCCATGCACGGTCTGGAGTTGGAGACGGAGTCAGTATCGAAGGCGACTGGGAGTGGGATGGAATCTTCCGCACCGGGCGAGCGTGCATCCGAAATCAATCCGCTACCCTACCGGATGGTTCTGGCAAACTGGCCGGATGTCTGGCGAGAACGCTGGGGCAAGCGCGCCAACGAACTCGAAGAACGAGAAAGGCTCTCCTGGCGCGATGCCGAGGGCCGTGCATTTGTGGAGGTCTGGAGCGAGTTTCGCTCCGCCTCGATCGAAAGAAACTAAACCGCTGTGAATGACACCTGGTTCGTAAGACGCTAGCACGTCTTTTTGGGCGGGTGCTCCCTGTCGTCGAGATCCGAGTGGCCCAAGCGCGACCCGCCAGTTTCCTCCCCTCCCAATCGGTTCGTTTTGCGCCCCCGCAAACCGACTGGACTCATCCTGGTCCTTCGAAGTGAGATGCCCCGTCGTCGAGGATTGGCGACGGGGTGATTTTTTGGGTGTAGGACAAGTGCGATAGATCGATCTGGCCTAACCGACTTTTCGTCCTTAATTCCTCTTGTGTGGATTCGTCAGAAGTGAGACGAGTCTTACCCGCTTTGCGGCGACGGTCAACCGTCTTGTCGGGTCGGACCCCGCGAGCCCGCGTAGAAGCCGAAGCGTCCCTTGATCGCTTCGTGTCCCGGCTTCGGCTGACTGTAAACCCAGGCGACATCTTTCACGATCGTGCCCTCAGGCCCGACGTAGTCCACCCAATCGCACGTCCCTTTGTAAGGACATGTGTAAGTACGGTCGGTCTTGCGGAGAGAATCAGATTTGACGGCTTCGGGGGAGAAATACAAGTTCCCCTCGTAGGTGATCACGCCCGCGCCCATTACTTCCGCCTCGGCCAGAATAGAGTTTGAACTTTTTTCGCGGATGACAATGCTCACGGAGAGAGTCCTTCCTGTCAGGATTTCATCTTCAGCCGTGGGCGATTCGGCTGTCGAGATTATACCAGAAACCGCCGAGTCGGGCTCAGCGATCAACCGTTGAAGAGACGCGAGACAGCGACCTGAAAGCCTGGCAACTCGTAACCGCCGGGGATTTCCTGTTGATCGTTGTAAGATTCGACCGGCCGGCCCGCGCGATGAACGCTCACCGTGCGGAAGTCCGGGTCGACCACCCAGACCGTCGTCCCCACTTCAAGATAAAGCTCGACCTTCTCAACGACCTTGTCATGTTGATCCGAGGGGGAGAGGATCTCGATCGCCAGGACGGGTGGGCCGTCGTAAAACTTCGTCTTGGGATCGCTACGGGCGACCATGTCCCCGGAGACGTACGCGAGGTCGATGCCGACGAACGTCTCGGGGTCGCGACGCAAGCGAAAACCGGCTTCGCCGCATGGAACTTCTCCCCAAGGACGTGGTTGGGTTTCCATCCAACTCTTGAGAAAATAGACGAGGTTTCCTTCGACAACACTGTGTCTACGATTCCTTAGCGTCATTTCACGTTCCCGGAGTTCCCCGCGAATGATGTCGCGCTCGACTCCGTCGTCGGGCATCTCCATCAAATCTTCCGCTGTCGGCGCTTTCAGAACACTTTCCAGCATGTTCATCACGAAGATCCCGTGAGGATTCGAGTTTGACAACCCCGACTAAATCGCTCCACCCAAGAGGGAAAGTGGTCGAGGTGCGGGCATTCCTGCCTGCCCGACCGAATTCGGCCCTTGCAGGCAGGAATGCCTGCACCACTTGATCCCCTTCCGACTTTCCTAGGGATAACGAGTGATTTAGAAGAATCGAGTCTAGCGCGTTCGGCCCGATTTGAAAAGCCGTGGCGTCGTATCAGGCCCTTCGCCGGCGAAAGGATTTCATCCCACGATCCGCAAAGCGATGTAAGGCACGATGAAGAACATCCAAGTCCCCATCTTGTAGAACAGGATTCCGACAAACTGAAGCGTGTCGAACTGCTCGGCCGAGAGCCGGAAAAATCGGGCATTCAACCGGTACAGCCCGTCACGAGCCGTCAGCCATAGCCCGGCCCAGAGAATGAGAAATCCATAGTTGATCACGGAACACCAGAAGAAGAAATCCCGAGTCATCGCGAGTGTCATTGTCCTGCTCCAAAAGCGTTCGAGGTAAGCATGACATCAACGTGGCAAGGATACTGCCAAGTTATTGTCGATCCGACCTCTGTTTGGATTATCAATCGCGCTCAAGGGACAAGCAAGCGCGATCCCCGATGAACACGAGCGCACAAAGTCGTCCATCCCTTGGACATGGGCCGTCCAAACGACGAGAATGAGTCACAAAAGAATCATCGACCCGATGGGAAACTCGCACATGCGCCGACGACAATTCCTGGAAGGATGCTCCGCGGGACTTGTGAGTTTGCTGGGAGCCGGAACGCGAGGCTCCGCTGAATGGATGCCCCGAGAGATCCATGCCGACATCGTGATCGTCGGCGGCGGTCTCGGAGGCTGTGCGGCGGCGCTCGCGGCGTTGCGGAACGGCCGGACCGTCGTGATGACTGAGCTCACCGACTGGATTGGAGGTCAACTCACGCAGCAAGCCGTCCCGCCTGATGAACATCCTTGGATCGAGAAATTCGGCGGCAGCGCCTCTTACGCCGCGCTCCGACGAGGCATTCGCGACCACTACCGTACCCATTATCCAATGACGGCCGAGGCACGGGGCGTTTACGCTCTGAATCCGGGGAACGGAAGCGTTTCAAAGCTCTGTCACGAGCCTCGCGTTGCGCTGGCCGTACTTACCGCGAGCCTCGCCCCTTACGCATCCAGCGGAAGGCTTTTGCTGATGTTGGACCACGCGCCGGTCAAGGCCGAGATGCAAGGCGACCGCGTGCTTTCGGTGACGGTCAGAGATGGTCGAACCGGTGACGATCGCGTCCTCTCCGCCTCCTATTTTCTCGATGCGACCGAATTGGGGGACTTGCTGCCGCTTACGGGTGCGGAATTCGCGGTCGGTTTCGAGGCGAGGTCGGAAACGGGCGACCGTTCCGCGCCCGAGGTCGCTCAGCCCGATAATCAGCAATCGTTCACGTGTTGTTTCGCGATGGATCACGTCGCCGGAGAAGACCACACCATCGACAAGCCCTCCGAGTACGCATTCTGGCGCGACTACGTGCCAAAGCTCTTACCCGTCTGGCCGGGCAAATTATTCAGTACCGAGTATGCCGACCCGGTCACGCTCAAGCCCAAACGCTTGGTGTTTGATCCCTCGGGCGCGGGAAAGGGGCTCTGGGTTTATCGCCGGATCGTCGACCCGACGAACTTCCGACCCGGCACCTATCCTGGCGGAATGACGCTAGTGAACTGGCCGATCAACGACTACTGGCTGGGCAACCTGATCGGCGTCTCGGCCGAGGAGTCGGCCAGGCATGTCGCCAGGGCCAAGCAGCTCAGTCTTTCTTTACTTTACTGGTTACAGACCGAAATTCCACGCGAAGACGGCGGTACAGGGTGGAAAGGCCTGCGACTCCGCCCCGATGTCGTTGGGACTTCGGACGGGCTGGCGAAGTACCCGTATGTCCGCGAGTCTCGGCGGATCAAGGCGGAGTTTACCGTCGTTGAGCACCACGTCGGCACGGAGGCGAGGCGAAAAGCCCTGGGACGCGACGACGTCTCGGCGGAGAAGTTCCCTGACAGCGTGGGCGTGGGCAGCTATAGGATCGACCTTCACCCCAGCAGCGGCGGGGATAACTATATTGATGTCAGCTCTCTGCCGTTTCAGATTCCGCTCGGTGCGTTGATTCCGCGACGTCTTGAGAACTTGCTCCCTGCCTGCAAAAACCTCGGCGTGACCCACATCACAAACGGCTGTTACCGGCTGCACCCGGTCGAGTGGGGGATCGGAGAGGCATCGGGTTCACTGACGGCGTTTTGCATCGCGAAGGGCGTTTCACCGCGCGCTGTCCGTAACACTTCGAAGACTCTGAAAGAGTTTCAAGCGTTCCTGACGGGGCAGGGGGTGGAGATCGATTGGCCCAGCCTATCGCCGCGTTGAGGATGTCGCCGGGCCTGTGAGTTTGAGAACCACCCGGCGCGGAGTGTCCGAGCGGACCAAGAGCAACTGCCGAGCATCGTCCCAATCCAAACCGAGATCCGAGGAGGCCTGGATCGCGGTTCCCTCCCGAGGAAAAAGATCGTGCGGAAGGAAGAGTTCGGTCACCCCGCGCGACGGGTCATGATCCCATGAAAAGACCAGCGTTGGTGAGATCGCGCGACGGAACTCAAACGTAAGGGGATTCCCAGCGGTGGCCCGAGGAAAGGGTCTGGGCCTGTAATTCGGGCGGAGCCGCCCATCGGGCTCGATGATGTTGAAGTCCTCACCGTTCCAGCCATCTTTGTTTTCGAGGGTCCAGCCAGGCGTGAAGTTCCACTGGGCTCCTGAAGCCAGGTGCGCATCGAGGTGTTCATAGATTGCCGAGACATACTCGCCTGATCGATAGGCATTCGCATCGAGACCGAACTCGCCGAGGAAGAGGGGAGTATTCCAGGCCTCGGCTTTCGACGTCATCAGGCCGAACGCTCGGTCCATCGCCAGACGATTGCCGTGCCAGCGTTTCAAGACTACAGCCGATGGCTTGTAGTAGTGAGGCGCGTAGACGGTGTTCGTGAACTCGGGACGAGGCAGGGCGCTCTGGAGCCCGCAGTTCGTGGTGACGTGTCCTTCCAGAAAGACGATCGCGGAGGGATGGCGAGCGCGGATCGCGGCCGTGGCGTCTCGATAGAGAGGATACAACTCGGTCGGCTCGTCCCCCCAGGGCTCATTCATAAGGTCGTAACCAACGACCCCCGGAATGTTCACGAAGCGGGATGAGGCGCGTGAGAGCATCGCAAGGTATTGCGTGCGAACGCCATCGACGTCGGCGAAGAAGTCGGCGAACGAGCGGTAGGTCGTTCGATCGGTCGCCATCATCAAGGCCCAATTCTTGCTGCGCGGGCTGTTGTCCGGTATCCGCGCCCGGGCGCGCCGGGAAATGGCCCATAACGGAAATCCATCCCCCGCACCTCGCGACGCATGTCGGGAAAATCCGTCCTGATGGATGTCCACAACAGTATAAATGCCTCGCGTCCAGGCGAGCCGAGCGGTCTCAATAAGCGCGGTGAGATAGCGTTCGTCGTATCCGTTACGTGAAGGCTCGTAGGCTTCCCAGATGAAGAGCAGACGAATCACGTTGACGCCGAGGTCGGCCAGGTGATCGACGTCGCGTGCCGTCAGATTTAGGAGAAAGGGTGGAACCTTGGCATCACCTGAAAGGCTCACGCCTCGCAATAAGATCGCGCGATCTGACGGATCAAGGAAGTGCTTGCCCGAGGCTCGAAGCTGCGGTACGGAGACCTGCGGGCTCGAAAGGGTGACACTACCGACTTGAGCCTTTACGCATTTCGTCACGGCCAGGAGAGCCGCCGCGACTCCACACAGGAGAACGATCCGCGGATAACTTCCGCCGATCGCGCGAGCGCGCGGAGCACATGCCGCCCCCGGAAGGAGGGATATCGGAAGTCCCATGCGCTCGATACCTGTTCGATTGCGGTGCCGGTGACGCCTTCGATGACCTCACCCTTGATGACGACCGTCGGTTCGGCGATCGCGCCACACGGACCTCGGAACACGTGGTCCCAGATTGGGGCGAGACTTCACCCCTTTACTTCGGCACGACGATGCAAACACATGAGCGGGCCAACTCGTTGAGAACAAATCAGGTGCGGGCGTTTTTTGAAGATGATCTTGAATGAAAAAAAGCCCGGCATGGTTGAATACCATACCGGGCCGGATTCGAGGCCAGGAATCAGAGGATTTGCGTGGCCTTCGGAGACCATTCCGATCAAACGTATCGAGCGTTGGCGTGAAACGGGCGTCGGAATCAACGTTAAGACACGTCAGACAAGCGGCTTGCGAGCAAGCTTTCGCTTCAAGCCGGCGGCCAGGGCGAGTCCGCCGGCGACACCCGCGAGAACCAGGGGACCGGGTTCGGGAACGGCCAGCCGAACGAAGGTGTTCTCATTGCCGGAGACCACGATCGTGTAGAGCTGGCCCGCAGTCAGAATACCGGTGGTGACGCTGCCGGATCCGGTTGTGTTGAGCATGCTGCTGTTGTTCGGCGGGCTGCCGAACGAGTGGTTGACGGCGGAGGGGTCCGCCACGAAGACACTGTTTCCGGACTGATCCTTGACCGTGACGTCAAAGTGATAGTTCGCCTGAGCCGAACCTGTGTTGTTGGACGTGTACGTGTACAGCGAATTCGCGTAATTGTAATTGATGACGATCGACGTGCTTGCGGAGACGGTGAAGGATGCCGTGAGCGTCCAACCACCGGTGCCCGAAGCGGTACCCGTACCCGTATTCAGGTAACTCTCGGCGACGTTGTTGACCGAGACGCCACTTGTGAACAAGGCCGAGGAAGCATAGGCCACGTCGCCCCGAGTGAAATTCTGGAGACTCGCACCGGTGCTCATGCCGATCGGCGCGGTGCCAGCGGGCTGCGGGTCGGCACCCGGGAAAGTCGCCACGTGAGTGAACAGGTTCTCGGCGGGAACCGGATTCGGGCCGAGGTACGACTGGGGGGCGTCCGTCGGATCGGTCGCGGAGGCGCCCGTTGCGAACGAAGCTCCCGAATTGCTTCCCGTCTGGATCGATCCAGAAGCGGTGACCGATGAGACGATTAGACCAGTTATCTGCTGTTGTGAGTAGGCGTACGCGACATCAGCGCGTGCGGCCGTCGAAAATCCCGCCATCATGGCGAGGGCTGCAACTCCGGCAACTATCCGGTGTCGCAACATCCCATGTTGCCTCATTAGTGTTGTCCTTTCACTCTCTGGAAAAACGTCCGTCATCCGCACCATGTCGCCGGGCCGCGGTAGAAATTCACTCAACCCGGGTTTCGAGATCGAAACTCCCGAGGTTAACCGAATTTAGCCTCGATCCCAACGCTCGCAAACGAACCATACCACGGACACGATGGGGAATCTCCAACCCAATTCCACGAATCGGCTGGAGCGGTTCCCAAAATTCGTAAGAGATCATTTCAAACAAACATAGAGTTAACAGCACGACAGCTGCATTGCAAGCAGAAATGTTTCGTCCCATGAGGTAATACCTCAACTCATGACTCCGCTCAACGAATTTCGACTCTGTATGGCTTATTTACGAGAAGACCGGGGCAGGAATGTTCACAATAGACCACAATTTCCCGACCTTTCTATCTTAATAAAAAGATCTCGAACACCTCTTGAGGAATCAACATCCATTCCAAATCGGATCCGCCATCATCCATGATCGAGAGGTGGAAAGGTTCTTCTCTGGGTCCAGACGGGGAGGGACAGGGCTTTATCGGCCTCCTCATCGCATCGGACGTGCGGATCTCCCGAGATCAACGCCAAGAGCGTCTCGTCCCGAATCCAATCGGGTCGAGACGCCGTCTTTCGGCTCAAAATCAGAAAGGGATCGCCTCGCGCGTCGTCAAACGGCCGCCGCGACGGTCGCGGCCTTCTTCAATGCCGCGGCCTTATCGGTCTTTTCCCAGGTGAATTCCGGATCATTGCGACCGAAATGGCCTCCGCTGGCCGTCTTGCGAAAGATCGGACGACGCAGGTCGAGATGCTTGATGATTCCAGAAGGCGTTAGGGGAAAGGTCTTGCGGACGAGTTCGGCGATCTGTGAATCGGCGATCTGACCGGTGCCGAAGGTGTCAACATGAACGCTGACCGGTTCCGAGACACCGATCGCGTAGGCGAGCTGGATCTCGCACTTCTCGGCGAGGCCGGACGCCACCACATTCTTGGCCACGTAACGGGCCATGTAGGCGGCCGAGCGGTCGACCTTGGTGGGATCTTTGCCGCTGAAGGCTCCGCCGCCATGGCGGCCCATCCCGCCGTAGGTATCGACGATGATCTTCCGGCCCGTCAAACCGGCGTCGCCGCAAGGGCCGCCCACCACGAATCGGCCGGTCGGGTTGATGTAATATTTCGTGTCCGCGTCGAGCATGTCCGCCGGCAGAACCGGGAGGATGACCTGCTCTTTGATCGCCTTGCGAATCTCTTCGATCGGGGTCTCATCCGTCTGGGTCGAGACAACCACCGCGTCGATCCGGATCGGTTTGCCGTCTTCGTACTCGACAGTCACCTGGCTCTTGCTGTCCGGCCGAAGCCACTTGATCTGCCCGCTTTTTCGGACCTCGGTGATCTTGTTGATGATCCGATGCGCCAGGGCGATCGGCATGGGCATAAATTCGGCCGTCTCATTGGAGGCGTAGCCGAACATCAACCCTTGGTCGCCCGCGCCGATGTCTTTTCCGGACTCGGAATGTTCATTCACGCCTTGAGCGATGTCGGGCGACTGCTTACCAAGCGCGACCATCACGGCGCAGGTCTTGGCGTCGAAGCCCATCTCGCTCGACGTGTAGCCGATCTCTTCGACCACTTGACGAACGACGCTTGCGTAATCGACCGAAGCCGTCGTCGTGATCTCTCCCGCGACAACGACGAGGCCGGTTGTCAGCAGGGTCTCACAGGCGACCCGGGCATGCGGATCTTGCTTGAAGATCGCGTCGAGAATCCCGTCGGAAATCTGGTCGGCCATCTTGTCAGGGTGGCCCATCGAGACAGATTCGCTCGTAAATAAATAGCGGTCGTTCTGGGGCACGGAACGGGCTCTCCTGAGAAAAGGCGTGGCGCCAGATTGGTGGGATGTCAACTTCGGTTCGTTCGAGAGGGTCGAAAAGTTCGGGCTGGCCGGACAGTTCTCCAGGTCAATCCACTGGATTCTAACAACCGAGGTTGACGGCTGACAAGAACGGCGGATACCGCCACCTGATTTCGGACCACGTGATGATGACCGATGGCACCATTGAAAGCCGCAATAGGATCAGGTTAATAGTTAACCAGTCGCCAACGAGCCAGCGCGAGGTCAGCTTTGCTTCGCCGACACGGTTTGGCTTCCATCATCCCTCGTGGACACAGGGCTGCTTTTGAATAGTAGAGCGAAAAATGATACCGAACTGCGTTGCTGAGAGTCTCGTTCATTTGAACGCACTCATTCCCGAGCATCTCGCGTTAGTCAAAACATACCTCTCCGCCGAGGGTGGAACGGTGTACAAAACCGACCTGTGGATCAGTGCCGGAGTCCGTAGGTCCATGCAATTAATCACCGGCTTTGTGGTGATGGTCGAGACACGAAACATGTCGTGCGCTCTTGCGATCCTGCGTCTTGAACTTGATACCGCGTTAAGGCTATTTGCCTTAACTCTGGTGGACGACGCCGACAAATTCGTGGGTCACGTTTTTTCCGGGGAGAGGTTCCACAAGCTAAAAGATCGTTCCGATAAACAGATGACGGACGCATACTTAGTCGAGCGAATAGTCCACGAAATTGCGGTTGAGGCAGATCAAAAATCAGATTGGATCAAGCGGATCTACGAAGAAGGTTGTGAGTTCGTGCACATGAGCCGTAAACATATCAAAAATGTTCTCCATCCGCTGGGAGACCAACAATATGCCCAGGGATTCAGTCTGATCGACGAATTATGGATCGAGGATGAAATGCTCCGAGCCGGATGCAACGCCCCAAAGGCCTTTGACGCGACAGGCTCGAATCGCTGCCCAGTCTATAATTTCCCGTTGGGTTTTTGC
>JAYVYS010000941.1:0-3368 GCA_043784005.1 Isosphaeraceae bacterium | reverse complement strand
CCCGACACCCCGCGCATCGTCAACCTGCCCACGGCCACCGTCGCCGAACTTCGCAAGCGCGTGGAATCACACTTGAAAAACACCTATCTGAAAAGCCTGGGCATCCCGCTTCCGGCGAATGTCTCACTACTCTGCTGGATGGAACTAAATTGATTTTCCGTCCCCTCCCCCCTTGGTACTCCAAGGGGGGAGGGTTAGGGTGAGGGGTTTCTTCTCTTCACCCGGACCGCTCAGCTGGTAGGGTCCGCACTGCGGACCGATGGTGTTGACGATCGAACGGTTGTATCGACGGATAAGAAATCGGTCCGCAGTGCGGACCCTACGAAACTAACCCTCCCCCCGGAGTACCCGGGGGAGGGGATCAGAAAGAATCGCACCATGTCCAAAATCAAAGCCCGCCAAGACATCGAATCCGCCATCGCCGAATCGATCGACAGCCCATCGTTCGTCAGGCACCTGCTGACCGGCACCCTCGGTTGGCCGGTTCCCGCCGATGCCACCGTCGAGGATATCGCTTACGACTACACACCTGGCGAAGTCGGCGCGCCCAAACTCGATGCGAAGATCACCGCCGGTAAAATCCGCCAGATCGTCCTGCCGAACTGCCCGTGGGGCATTTTCATCCTGGAATTTAATCGCCCTGAAGTGTTCACCACCGGCCGTGGACTCACCGGGCCGCTGCGCCAACTCCTCAACGGCCTCGTCAAGCACGGCCGGCGCAATCCATCCCTTCCCTCCTTCCACCGTGAACACCTGCTGTTCATCTGCACGCACGACTACAAGCACTACCGCTTCGCGCATTTCCGCGCCCCGACCGATGATTACAAGACTCCCCCGCTGGCCAGCTTCGGATGGGGACCGGGTGATTCGGTCAAAACCGTCGCCGATTACAACCTGCCGAAACTCGCCTATCTCGATTCTTCCGGTGCCAGTGTCGATGATTGGATCGCGAAGTGGACGAGCGCATTTGATGTCGAGCGCGTCACGAAAAAGTTCTATGCGGATTATCAGGAGCTCCACGATCGCTTCAAGTTGGCCGCCCTGCATGTGCAGAGTGAGAATGACCGCCCCTGGCTGGCGAGCGTCGTGCTGAACCGGTTGATGTTCGTCTACTTCCTCCAGAAAAAAGGCTTCGTCGACAATGGCAACGAGCGGTATCTGGAGGAAAAGCTGGGTGGCATGGGCGTCTCGCCCATGCATTTCCCCGGCGACAAACATCCACAAGGTTCAGATGCCGGCGGGAAAAAATCCAAGAACATGGGTGGGACGCCCATGCCACCTGACCGCTTCTACCGCGATTTCCTCTCCCTGCTTTTCTTCGAAGGTTTCGCCAAGCCGGAAAATAAGCGTTCCCCCGCCGCCAAGGCCATCCTCGGCAACATCCGCTATCTCAACGGCGGGCTGTTCCTCGAACATCCCATCGAACAGGCCGCCCGCCTTGCCGGCACACCGATCGACTGGCCCGATGACGCCTTCGCCGCCGCGTTCAAATTCTTCGCCACCTTCAGTTGGAATCTCAACGATGTCCCCGGCGGGGAAGACAATGAAATCAACCCGGATGTGCTCGGATACATCCTCGAAAAATACATCAACGATAAAGCCTTCGGCGCCTACTACACCCGCCCGGAAATCACCAACTACCTCTGCGAGCGCACCATCCATCGGCTGGTGCTGGATGCGGTCAATACCAAGGGGCCAGGCATCCCCGGCCTGCCGTTGCGCAGGTTTGAGACGGTTCCGCAACTGCTGAAAAAGCTCGATGACAAACTCGCCACGCGCCTGCTGGATGAAGTGCTGCCGGGGCTTGCGCTGCTCGATCCGGCGTGCGGGTCCGGCGCGTTTCTGGTGGCGGCGATGAAGACCCTCATCCACCTCTACGCCGCCATCTTCTCCTGGATCGAATTCCACGGCGGCAAGCCCCTGCGCGACTGGCTCGACCACAAACGCGCCAATCACCCTTCGATCGATTATTTCAGCAAGAAGGAGATCATCACCAACAATCTCTTCGGCACCGACCTGATGCCCGAAGCCGTCGAGATCGCACGCCTGCGTTTGTTCCTCGCCCTTGTCGCCAGCGCCGACAAACCCGAGCAGCTCGAACCGCTCCCCAACATCGATTTCAACATCATGGCCGGCAACGCTCTCATCGGCCTGCTGGATGTGAAACCCGCCGCATTCGATCAGGGGAAATTGTTCGGACAGACGTATGAACAGATCGTCGCCGACCGCGACAGACGGCTGGAAACCTACCGCCACACCGCCGTCTATGCCGAAGACCTCACCGCCCTCCGCGATGGCATCACCGCCATCAACGACAAGGCTCAAAAGCAGTTGAACGACCTGCTTCTCGAGCAATTCAACGACCTCGGCATCAAGTTCGAGCAGGCGACGTGGGATGACAAAAAAGGCGAGGCGGGCAAGCCGGTCAAGCGCGCGCTGACGTCGGCGGATATCGATCGCCTGCGCCCGTTTCATTGGGCGTTTTCGTTTTCAAAAGTGATGCGGAGAGGGGGGTTTGATGCGATCATCACGAACCCGCCGTGGGAGATTGTGAAGCCGAATGGGAAGGAGTTTTTTGAAACGTACTCCGACATTGTCACGAAGAAGTCGATGAGCATTCACGAGTTTGAGGCGGAGCAGGGAGAGTTACTGAAGGATAAGGACACTCGCATTGCTTGGCTTGACTACCTCAGTACCTATCCACATCAGAGTGCGTTTTTTCGCTCGGCAGTGGAGTACAAGCACCAGATCGGATTGGTGAACGGCAAAAAAGCGGGTTCCGATCTCAACCTCTACAAGCTTTTCATCGAACGTTGTTTTCGTCTTCTCCGGGATGGTGGGCAATGTGGCATCGTCATCCCGAGCGGCATCTATACCGATCTCGGGGCGAAAGGTCTTCGCGAAATGCTGTTCGATCAGGCAAGAATTGATGCGCTATTCTGCATCGAGAATCGAAAGTTTGTTTTTGAAGACATCGACATTCGTTTTAAGTTTGTCGTCCTGAGTTTCGAGCGTGGCGGCAAGACCGATCACTTTCCAGCGGCCTTCATGCGACACGAAGTCAGCGAACTGGAGCATTTCCCGACCCAAGGAAGCTTGCCAATTGTTGTCGAACTTGTCCGTAAACTTTCACCGGATTCGCTATCGGTCATGGAATTCAAAAGCGAAACCGATGTAATCATTGCCCAGAAAATGTTGCGGTATCCGCTACTCGGCGATGTCGTCGACGGCAAATGGAAATTGAAGCTGTTTCGCGAGTTCGACATGACGAACGACAGCGATCTGTTTGAGTCAAAACCTGGCCCGGGCCGGCTACCGCTGTACGAAGGTAAAATGATATGGCATTTTGACCACCGCTTCGCAGAGCC
>JAYVYS010000940.1:0-2849 GCA_043784005.1 Isosphaeraceae bacterium | reverse complement strand
TGGGTTGCGGGCACTTCGCGGCGCGGATCTTACGCGCCCGGACCCGATCACGGAAGACCAACCCATGAAATTGCGCCGGGAGTTCAAACATTCAGTCGTCATCGGGTCGGCGTTGAAGGGTACGAACGCCCACACGCGACGCCATACGCACTATTTGTTCGGTCGAGAGTCGTTTGAGATAGGTGGTTTTCAGAGCGTTGAGCCAGCGGATTTCACGACCTTCGTAGCTGATCGTCACGTGGGTGAGAACCGGCCCGGGAGTTCCCAACGCACGCCCGATGCCCGGCCCGATCTCGGCGTTACAGGGGATCTGGTGATACGAGAGTCCGACCGCCGCCGCGAATGCCGCGTAATCGATACGGGCGATCTCGGTGGCGGTCGTTCTTCGGTAGACAGGCTCTTGCAACATTTGCATGTAGTGATAAGCGCCATCGTCGAAGACAAAAAACTTGACGGGAAGCCCGGCCCTCGCCGCCGTCGACATCTCCATGGCCGACATCAGGAAGCAGCCGTCGCCGGTGACCGAAACAACCATCCGATCGGGTCGAACTTTCTGGGCACCGATCGCGGCAGGGATCGCCCAGCCCATGCTTTGATTGTTCGAAGGGGTAAAGTAGCGCCTGGGGCCTTGAACGAGGATCGCTTCGGAAGCCCAGTGCGTCGACGCCGTCACATCGACAAAGATTAGCTCTTCGATCCCGAGCATGCAGCGGAGCTGGGTGAAGAAAACCATCGGGTCCACGCCCTGCGTGACCTGCACTCTCGAATTCTCGCGTTGATCGAGCTGGCGATTGCCGGCGATACGGCGCACCAGGCCGGGATTGGGTGGCCTTCGAATCGCGTTTCCGTCGGCGACAAGTCGGTCGAGAAATACTCCGGAGTCCGAGCAGAGTTTGACCTGGGCCTGCACGTTTCGACCCAGATTATGAGGATTCGCGTCGACGTGGATGACCGTGTCGTGTCTCGGGATCGCGAAATTCGCCGTGGAGACCTCGCTATATTTCACGCCGACCGCCAGGACGATGTCGACTTCTTTAAAAGCCCGCTCGGCGGCGCGAGTCCCTTGTTTGCCGTATCCCCATCCCACGGCCAGCGGATGACCGTCGGGAATCACCCCCTTGCCCGTTACCGAGGTGGCAACCGGTGCCTGGAGAAGCTCCGCGACGGTTGCAAGCGCAGGTCCCGCCCCGATGCACCCGGCACCCGCGTAAATCCCGACACGGAGGTTCTTGTTCGAGAGGTGGCAGAGCGCCTGCGGGTAAACGGAGTCATCGAACGGGACGGGGTAGGGGGGGGGTACGCCTTCGTCGAAATCCCAGCTTTGGCTGAAGAATGGGAAGGGAATGACAACCGCCACAGGCCCCGGCTCTCCGGAGCGTGCCAGTCGATAGGCCTGGTGGATCGCGCCCGGGATTTCGGCCTGATGTCGAACTTCGATAATGCATTTCACGACGGGTCGAACAATGGCGGCTGTGGCCAGCGAGTGGACCTGACCAATCGGCGCACCGGGAGAACGGTCGATATCCGTCAGAATGGCCACGATCGGGATGCTATCGAGAAGCGCCTCGCCGATTCCCGTCATCGCGTTGGTCAGTCCTGGACCGGGAACGACGCTGAAAACCCCGACCTCACCGGTCGCCCTCGCCGAGGCGTCCGCCATCACGCTGGCTGATGCCTCGTGAGCGACAAGTAAGTAGGGGACGCGGCGCGCTTTCATCGCGTCCCAGAACTCGTTGTTCTGAGCGCCGGGGATACCGAAGACACAACGCACCCCTTCACAACAAAGGGCGGCGGCCGCAGCCTGGGCACCGGTCATCTTTCCTTGCACGCCGGGACGCTTGACATATCGACCGACCTCGACGTGGTCCGCCTTGGTCTGCTTTTGGCCGGCCAGCGTGGAGGCTGCCACCGCGCCGACCGCGCCGAGGACGCCAAGCGCTTCTCGCCGGTTGAGGTTGGAGTCCACCAGACGCCCCTTCCTAGAGCGATTGTCGAGGCAAGGGCACGCCGATCCGTCGACGAACCCTTAGGCTCCCTCTTCCTATCGGCAACGTCGCGCTGAGTCTTGCCTCAGGCGGCCCGTGCGAACGCCTTGTTTTCCCCGCCCGTCGTTAGAACCGTCAGGATCGCGACTCGTCCCAGACGCCCGTGAGTCCCTTGATCAACTCGACTAGCTGGGTGGTCACGCTTTCGGGATCACGTCTCAAATGGCGGATGCACTCCAGCATGATCGGGCCTCGATAGTCGATCGCGTCGAGTGCTTTGCCCCAAGCGAGCCAGTCGACCGAACCGCTTCCTGGAGGCCAATGCGTATCCTGTCGGCCGTCGTTGTCATGAACGTGTGTGGTGCGGAGCCAGGCGCCTGATGCGATCGTTTCTTGGACCTCATCGAAGCTGATATGGGCATGACCCGTGTCGAGAGCGAGGCCGATCGCAAGAGGTTGATTGATTTCGGAGACAAGCGATCGAAGGTCGCGCATCCGAGAACCAGGGTAAACCCCGGGCGGCATGTTTTCGACGCAAAGCATGACACGGGATGCGATCGCGTCATTCGCGAGGGTCATCAGCGCGTTCGTCAGGGCGTGAGAGCGCGCCTCTTGGTCTTCCGGGTCGGAGAGGCCTCCAGGGTGGATGACGAGATGCGTTCCACCGGCTTCTTTCAACCATTCGATGCAACGCTTGATGTCATCAATGGATGCGGAATGGATTTGGGAGTCGAGAGAGCCCAGGTCGACTCGGGCCGCCTTGATCGATTGCCCTCCCCAGCAACCGTGGGCGCTACGGATCTGAAATCCCGAGTCGGCCAACTCCCCGCGAAGGACCCTCGGGTCGGGGTAGGCGCGCCAGTC
>JAYVYS010000939.1:0-10766 GCA_043784005.1 Isosphaeraceae bacterium | reverse complement strand
TCTGACCGCCGGGCCGACCGAGCATCAGCCCGATGAGCACCTTGAGCCGATGGTCGTCCCCTGGGACGAAGCGATCCGAATGGCTTATGACGGCCGGATCGTGGACGCCAAGACGATCGTCTCGCTTCTTTTGTGCGATCGACTTCGCGGTAAGTGATCACGCGATAAGCTTGTTCAAGACACGCCCACCGACATCCGTCAACCGCTCGTCGCGACCGCTGTGCAGCATCGTCAACTGTTTGTGGTCCAGCCCCATAAGATGCAGGATCGTGGCGTGAAGATCGTTGATATGGGCGCGATCCTCGACCACGTTGAGGCCGATCTCATCGGTGACTCCCAGGGTTGTCCCGCCTTTCACTCCCCCGCCCGCCATCCACATGCTGAAGGCCGTGGCATTGTGGTCGCGGCCTCGACCCCCTTTTTGGGCGACCGGCGTGCGGCCAAACTCACCCCCCCAGATGACCAGGGTTTCGTCGAGCAACCCCGTGCGTTTCAGGTCGGTCAAGAGCGCGGCGACGGGTTGATCGGTCAATCCGCACATCTTTTCATGATTGGCATCAAGGTCGTCGTGGGCATCCCACTGCATGGCCACAGGGCCGCCTCCCGAGTAAAGCTGCACGAAGCGAACCCCACGTTCAACCAACCTTCGTGCCAACAAACAGCGCGTGCCGAACTCATTCTTTTTGGGGTCGTTAAGCCCGTACATCTCACGGGTTGATTCGGGTTCGTTGGCAATGTCCACGGCTTCAGGCGCTGCGCTTTGCATCCGATACGCAAGCTCGTAGGAGGCGATCCGCGCTGAAAGTTCAGTATCATCCGGATCGAGTTTCTCTTCATTCATCGACCGCAAGAGGTCGAGGGTTTTACGCTGACGTCCGAGGTTCAGCACTCCTGAACTCGGCTTGAGGTTAAGGATCGGCGAAGGGCCGGAACGCAGGAGCGTCCCCTGATACAAGGCGGGAAGGAACCCGGCTCCCCAGCACGGAGCGCCTCCTTCTGGCGTCCCTTCCGGTTGGGTCATCACCACGTAGGCGGGCAGGTTTTCACTCTCTGATCCGAGCCCGTAGGTCACCCAGCTACCCATGCTGGGGTGACCCATGAAGATCCGCCCGGAGTTCATTTGATACATCGCGGGCGCATGGATCACAGAATCCGCCACGCAGGAACGGATCAAGGCGATGTTATCCGCGTGTTGATGCATATGAGGCACGAGGTCCGACATGTCCATGCCGGATTGTCCGTACTTTCCAAACCTGCGATGGCTTCCTAGGCAAAGCGGGTCGTTTTCCAGGAACTGGCTGTGAATGTGGCCGAAACTCGCAGGCAACGCCTGACCGTCGAGCCGATTCAGGACGGGCTTGGGGTCAAACATATCCATATGACTCGGACCCCCCGTCATGAACAAAAAGATACAGCGCTTGGCCTTGGCGGGAAGATGACCGGCCTTCGCCGCCATCGGGTTTACCGTCGGCCTGCCTGTCGCCGCCGCCACCTCGCGCTGGAGCAGGTAGGCCAGGCCGAGCAACCCGAACCCGTTCCCCGACGAGCGGAGGAATTCCCGACGGTTTACGGGAGATAAGCCGGTTGGACCCGCGCAGCGGTTTGACGACATGTCGATCCGTCCTTTCGGAGGCTCAGGGCACGTAGAGAAACTCATTCCGATTAAGCATCACCAGCGCGAAGTCCAACCAAGCGGCGGCATGGGGATAATTGGTCGCGTCCTGGAGATCGGCGGCCTGTGCTCTCAGAAACGATCGTGCCTGATCCACTTCACGAGCGGTCGGTTGGCGGGCAAGCACAAGCTTGTAAACAAGGTCAATCCGCGAGGAATCGTCGGTCGCTTCTCGGAAAAGCCGAGCCGCCAAGGCCTTCGCCCGGTCTTCCGCGAACGCGCTGTTGAGCATCACCAGGGCCTGGAGGGCATGCGTGCTGACGATTCGTTGCGGACAGGCGGACTGCGTGTCGGGAGCGTCAAAGGCGTCGAACATTGGGTAGCGGACGTTTCGCTTGCGAAAGAGGTAGATGGATCGCCGCAGGTGCTCTGAGGCATCGGGGGTCTCTTCCCAGAGATCCACCACCTCGGCTTCCGTGAAGATGAGGTCTTCAACTTCTTTTTCGATGGGAACCCGAACGCCCGGCCCTCCCGATCGCGGATTGAGTTCGCCGCTGACGGCGAGCATCGCATCTCGCAGGCTTTCCGCCTCGACACGGCGGCGATTCATCCGCCAAAGCATGGAGTTTTCGGGATCGTCGGCGGTCTGCGCTTTGGTCAATTCTGGTGAGGAAAGCGTGGACGCCTGGCGGTAAGTGGCCGAGGTGACCATCAAACGATGCAAAGGCTTGAGTCGCCACCCTTGCGAGATAAGCTCGGTGGCGAGCCAATCGAGCAGTTCGGGATGGCTTGGCTTTTCACCTCGAACGCCGAAATCGCTCGACGTGCTAACGATGCCTCGGCCGAAATGATATTGCCAGAGTCGATTGACGATCACGCGACCCGTCAGAGGGTTGTCGGGGCGCGCCAGCCATTTGGCGAGAGCGAGCCTGCGACCAGTGGTGGTGGCGGTCGGCTGAATCGTCGCGGGATCGAAGGCATCAGCGGGGAGCGCTGCAAGAACGATTCCCGGCGGCCTGGGTTCCACCCGAGGGCCGGGCGTGCGAGGATCGCCACGCCGCGCGACGAATGTCTCAGGAGCTTTCGCGGATTCATCAATTAAAGCTTGAGCATGCGACGGTGGATATTGAAGCGTTAACCCAATGGCGTGGATCTCGCGTTTGAGGCGTTCGCGTTCGGCATGGTCGGCGGGATTCTTGGCGACCGACTCGGCAATCTCTTCCCAAGAGGCTTTGACCGTGGTGTCGAGGCCCTCTGCCAGGCGCTTTTGCGCGGGAGTTCGGTCCTTTGAGGGGATCTCCATCACGGCGCGCTCAACCGGCGTGAGCTTCGCCCTCTTCTCGTTGAGAATCGCGTTGCGATAAGGGCTTTCGATCTCGTTCTTTCGTTTCTGCAACGGCGCGAGTCTCTTCGCGATCTCCGCCTTCGTCGCTTCGAATGCTTTAAGCTCGGATTCAGGTGCAGTGGGAACCTCGACAAGCTTTGACGCGGCGAAAAACGACTGGAGCCTGTAATAGTCGGTCGTCGGCAAGGGGTCGAATTTGTGGTCGTGACAGCGTGCGCAACCCAGGGTCAGGCCGAGAATAACCGACCCGACGGTTCCCGTGATCTCTGTTAATTCCGACTGCCGCTTCACCGCGAGATCGATGTTGCCGGCCACCACTTCGCGGGGTCCGGACCGCCCGAATCCCGTTGCGATAAGCGCCTCGTGATCTTTGGGTGAAACCTCATCACCGGCGATTTGAAGCATGACAAAGCGATCGTACGGCATGTCATCGTTGAGCGCGTGGACGACCCAATCCCGATAGCGCCACGCGTCGGGCCGTTCGTGGTCGAGCTCGAAGCCGTTGGAGTCGGCATAATGGGCGAGATCGAGCCAATGTTGCGCCCAACGCTCACCATAAGCCTGAGAGCCCAGCAGGCGGTCAATCACCCGCTCATAAGCGTCGGCACGATCATCCTTCAGGAACGCCGAGACTTCTGCCGGTGTCGGTGGCAATCCCGTCAAGTCGAACGTCACGCGACGTAAAAGGGCCACTCGGTCGGCCTCGTCGGCGTGCTTGAGTTCGACCGATTCCAGGCCGGCGAGGATGAACCGATCGATCGGATTCTTGACCCAATGGTATTCCTTAACGGCGGGAACGGCGGGGCGTTTCGGGACCTGATAGGCCCAATGCCCACGCTGTTCGACGGTAAAGGTTTCGGGAGGTGCGGGCAGGTCTGCGGCGAGGGTCGAGGTGGTGGTCGCGAAACCGACCAGAACTACATACCATCGCCAACTCAATCGCGGGGAGGCTGGGAGCATCCGAGGTCTCCCGGACGGGATTGTCTCAGACGGGCGGTTTTCTCAAAGGATTGTCGTCGAAACCCGGACGCAAGGCAAGCGGCGGGATCATAGCGTCGCGAAGCCGCAATTCTTTTCCGAAGGAACCTTCCACCGACCGGTTCACTACTTGAAATGATCGGGGGACGGAGCCCCCCCGCCGATACAACAAGTACCGCAGGCACAATAAGTAAAACGGGAATACTCACAACTTCTGTTGAACGTTCCCCTTGAGTTCATCGGGGCGACGAGTCGGCTATTGGGCTTTTTGTTGCCGGGGTCAGGGGAATTGACGGTGAGGTTCGTCATCGGTTTGTTGGTTGTTTACTCCGTTTGAAACACATTTCTGTTCAAAAACCTCCCCGAGGCTGTCCCAGCTCAATTCATGCTTCATTGAACAAGGAACCTTATCTGTCAAAACGTTACGGCAGTCGCCGGTGATCGTGCTTTGTCCCTGGTTTGATCGTTAGGACGAAAGACCGGTAAAAAAATCAGCCGCCAAGGAACACCCGGACGGCTTGAAACTAGCGAGGCACCACCAAGCGTTGGTGGACTCCAGCAAAGTTGAAAAACCGGGCGGAATTCGCCCGGTTTCTGGGTGTCAGTAGGTCCCGCGTGACTCAGGTTCTCAACCGACAAAAGGACGACTCCGAAACGGCATTCTGACCAGTGAGACGCCGGCCGGACCTGATTCCGCTATCAGGCTTGAGAATCCAACCTGAATACTTAGGAGGTTCGCCAAATTAAATTGCCCGTCGTACGCATGAAATATACATGTTTCGCAGCGCATCATTCAGCCAAACGGGCAATCTATTTTGGCGAGCTAGCTTAGCGTTGACTGAGTGCCGATGGCTTAGATCCATTTCGCAAAGCTGGATCTAGGTCAAAGCGATCAAGATTCATTACCTTATTCCACGTAGCGACGAAGTCACGCACGAACTTCTGCTTTGAGTCGTCAGCGGCATAGACTTCCGCGATGGCTCGAAGTTGCGAGTTCGAGCCAAACACGAGATCAACGGAACTGGCAGTCCATTTGACCTCACCCGTCTTTCGGTCCCGTCCTTCGAAAAAGTGCTCGCATACGGGCGACTTCTGCCATTCCGTGTTCATGTCCAGTAGGTTCACAAAGAAGTCATTGGTCAACGTCTCAGGTCGCCTAGTGAAGACACCAAGTTGGGAGTTCCCAGAGTTGGCATTCAGGACCCGCATGCCGCCGATGAGAACGGTCATCTCAGGAGCAGTGAGCGTGAGCAGGTTTGCTCGGTCAATCAGCAACTCTTCGGCGGGTCTGTCGATCTCGTGACCGTGAAAGTTGCGGAACCCGTCCGCAGTCGGTTCAAGGAAGGCGAATGACTTCACGTCCGTCATCTCCTGCGACGCGTCGGTACGCCCAGGAGAGAACGGAACCTTCACGTCATGCCCGGCCTTCTTCGCAGCTTCCTCAACGGCGGCACACCCACCCAGAACGATCAGGTCCGCCAGCGAAACCTTCTTGCGGCCGGACTGTTCGCTGTTGAATTGCTGTTGAATTTTCTCAAAAGTCGGCAATACCTTCGCCAGTTCGCCAGGATTGTTGACGTTCCAGTCTCTCTGTGGGGCGAGGCGAATGCGTGCGCCGTTAGCACCACCACGTTTGTCGGTCCCGCGGAACGTTGACGCCGATGCCCACGCGGTCGAAACCAGTTGAGAACTGGAAAGCCCCGATGCGAGGATCTTGCCCTTGAGAGCGACGATGTCCGCATCTCCAATCACTTTATGATCGACAACAGGGACAGGGTCTTGCCACAATTGCGGCTCGGGAACCAGCGGGCCGAGGCACCGCGAGACGGGCCCCATATCGCGATGCGTCAATTTGTACCACGCCTTGCCGAAGGCAAGGGCGAAATCCTTCGGATTCTCGTGGAAACGCTTCGAAATCTTTGCATAAGCCGTATCCATCTTCAGTGCGATGTCTGTCGTGAACATCATCGGGGCGTGAGACTTTTTCGGATCATGAGCATCCGGGACGGTCCCCTTGGCAGTCGCATCCGTAGGAGTCCACTGCCACGCACCGGCCGGACTCTTCACGAGTTTCCATTCGTGGCCAAATAGGTTATCGAAGTATCCGTTTGACCACTGTGTCGGCGTGGAAGTCCAGGACCCTTCCAGGCCGCTGGTGATCGTGTCGCCCGCATTACCCTTTCCAAAACTATTCTTCCAGCCGAGGCCTTGTTCCTTGAGGCTGGCTCCTTCGGGTTCAGGACCGACGTGCTTTTCGGCACTGGCTGCACCATGAGCTTTTCCGAATGTGTGTCCGCCGGCAATGAGGGCAACGGTCTCCTCGTCATTCATCGCCATGCGGGCGAACGTTTCCCGAATGTCCTTGGCTGCGGCGAGTGGATCCGGTTTACCATTCGGTCCCTCCGGGTTCACGTAGATTAAACCCATCTGAACGGCAGCGAGAGGATTCTCGAGTTTCCTGTCACCGGTGTAACGTTTGTCGCCAAGCCACTTGCTCTCAGGCCCCCAGTAAATATCCTCTTGCGGCTCCCAAACGTCTTCGCGACCTCCAGCGAATCCAAAGGTTTTGAACCCCATTGACTCGAGGGCGCAGTTACCGGTCAAGACCATCAGGTCGGCCCATGAGATTTTCCGGCCGTACTTCTGCTTGATTGGCCAGAGCAAACGACGCGCTTTGTCGAGGTTGGCGTTGTCGGGCCAACTATTCAGGGGTGCAAAGCGTTGCGTGCCGTACGATGCGCCACCGCGGCCGTCCGCGACGCGATACGTACCCGCACTGTGCCAAGCCATTCGAATGAACAGCGGCCCATAGTTCCCGTAGTCCGCCGGCCACCAGTCCTGTGACGTCGTCATTAACGCCTTGATGTCCTTCTTCAAGGCATTCAGGTCGAGTTTCTTGAACTCCTCGGCATAAATAAAACCCTCACCCATCGGATTACTCTTGGCCGAGTTCTGATGAAGGATATGCAAGTTCAACTGATCAGGCCACCAGTCCCTATTCGACAAGGCCCCAGCCGCCGTGTGTCTCTGGGTTCCGGCCGTTCCGGTCATCACCGGGCACGTGCTACCGGTCTCAGTGTTTTCTTTTACCGGTTTGGTGGTTTGCGACTTCTGGTCTTCAGCGGGGGTCGGGCGATTCTGGGCGAACACGGACGTGGTGATGCACAGCACCGCACAGCTCGTTATTGCACGAGGGAAGAAAGTTGTTCCTGTCATGATCTCTCCGGGAATTGTAGTTGAAATTCGACGCTCTTGATGCGGAGTAGCCCACCAAGACTTTGCAGTGTAGGCGGTTTCGCGTGTTCCATCCAACGCGTTCTTGGAAAATTTGGTATGAGCGGTTAACGAACTTGTTTGGCTCGGATGTCCACTAACCACCGAATCGGGCACATGAGCCACAACCACTTGGGTAAAATAGGAAATCTGGAATTCGGGGCGACAGGACACTGTTAGAACTTTTCTTGACTGGCCTGCATGCGTGGAGCAAGGGATTAATCATTCTCGTGGACGACTGAAAACATGCCAGGAATCGATGTTACGCCAAATGGAGTCGCTTCAGTTCAATCAATCACATCGAAGCCTAACCCATTGAGTCGCCTTCCCAAGTCAGCTGGAATCAGTCTGTTTCTTGACAAAGTCCAAAGGCGTCCTTACGATGAGGGCATGAATGCCGATTCAGCCAAAATCCTTCATAAACATGGTGTCCCGGTCACGGCTCAGCGCTTAGCAGTGCTACGGGCGGTGACGGAGCGACCCCATTGCACGGCGGACGACGTTGCCGAGCAGGTTCGCGCCGAAATCGGTGCCATATCGCGACAGGCGGTGTACGACGCGTTGGGAATCCTGGCCGAGAAGGGAATTATCCGGCGTTTTCAGCCCGCCCGTTCGCCGGCTCGTTACGAGGATCGTGTCGGAGACAACCACCACCACTTGATTTGTCGCGCCTGCGGAAAAACGGTCGATGTCGACTGCGCCGTCGGCGACACTCCTTGCTTGACCCCTGCCGATGCCTCAGGTTACCAGATCGATGAGGCGGAGGTTATCTTCTGGGGCACGTGTCCGGAATGTCTCGGGGCAAAAACGGAGATCAACCCGAGACTAAACACCAACAAAGCGAAACTTTGAAATCATACCAACCAACTTACAAACCAAACACAAAGAGAACACACATATGACCACCGAAGCCAAATGCCCCTTCCAGCACGCCGCCGGCGGCGGCACGTCGAACCAAGACTGGTGGCCGAACCAGTTAAAGCTCGAAATCTTGCACCAACATTCCTCCAAGTCAAATCCAATGAGCGAGGACTTCAATTACGCGGAGGAGTTCAACGGCCTCGTTCTGGCGGCGGTGAAGAAAGATCTTGCGGCACTCATGACCGACTCGCAGGATTGGTGGCCGGCGGACTTCGGCCACTACGGACCGTTATTCATTCGCATGGCCTGGCACAGTGCCGGCACTTACCGCACGGGTGACGGTCGCGGGGGCGCGGGCCGGGGTCAGCAGCGTTTCGCCCCGCTCAACAGCTGGCCGGACAACGTCAGTCTGGACAAGGCGCGCAGGCTCCTCTGGCCGATCAAGCAGAAGTATGGCCGCAAAATTTCCTGGGCCGACCTCATGATCCTGACCGGCAACGTCGCCCTCGAAACGATGGGATTTAAGACGTTCGGCTTCGGTGGTGGTCGCGAGGACGTGTGGGAACCGGATCACGACGTCTATTGGGGTGCCGAAACCACCTGGCTCGGCGGCGACATTCGTTACAAGCACGGTTCAGAGGGCGTTGACAAGGAGGGCGGCGTGCTCGTGTCCGACGACGATGCGGATAGAGACATACACAGCCGCAACCTGGAGAATCCGCTGGCAGCGGTGCAGATGGGCCTGATCTACGTCAACCCCGAAGGCCCGGACGGCAATCCCGATCCGCTAGCCGCAGCGAGGGACATCCGCGAAACCTTCGGCCGGATGGCCATGAACGACGAGGAAACCGTCGCGCTGATTGCGGGCGGTCATAGCTTCGGCAAGACCCACGGCGCCGCCCCAGCGTCGAATGTGAGTGTCGAGCCGGAAGCGGCCGGCCTCGAGGCCCAGGGTTTCGGCTGGAAGAACAGCTTCGGTACAGGCAAAGGCGGCGACGCGATCACGAGCGGTCTGGAGGTCACCTGGACGACCACGCCTACGAAGTGGAGCAACAACTTCTTTGAAAACTTGTTTGGCTTTGAATGGGAGCTAACGAAGAGCCCCGCAGGCGCTCATCAGTGGGTCGCGAAGGGGGCCGAAGCGACGATTCCCGATGCGCACGATCCGTCGAAGAAGCGCCGGCCAACCATGTTGACGACCGACCTCTCGTTGCGGGTCGAT
Source organism: Isosphaeraceae bacterium (assembly GCA_043784005.1). Taxonomy (GTDB): domain Bacteria; phylum Planctomycetota; class Planctomycetia; order Isosphaerales; family Isosphaeraceae; genus JAYUFP01. Next base: position 1,475 of record JAYVYS010000939.1, on the reverse strand, counting down.
CCTGCTTACGAAAAAATCTCGCGTCGCTTCATGGAGCATCCTGAACAGTTGGCCGACGCGTTTGCCCGGGCGTGGTTCAAGCTGACTCATCGCGACATGGGACCGCGCGCGCGGTATCTCGGGCCTGAGGTTCCTGCGGAAGAGCTCCTCTGGCAGGACCCCATTCCCACGGTGAATCATGCCTTGGTTGACGCACAGGACATCGCCTCCCTGAAGGAAAAAATCCTGACCTCCGGCCTGTCGGTCTCGGAGCTGGTTTCCACTGCCTGGGCGTCGGCGTCCACGTTCCGTGGTTCCGACAAGCGCGGCGGTGCTAACGGTGCCCGTATTCGCCTGGAACCGCAGAAGGATTGGGAAGTCAACCAGCCTGCCCAACTGGCAAAGGTACTGAAGACTCTGGAGGACATCCAGCGCGCATTCAATGGTGCCCAGACCGGTGGGAAGAAAGTTTCTCTGGCTGACCTGATTGTTTTGGCCGGTTGCGCAGGCGTCGCGCAGGCTGCGAAAAATGCCGGTCACGAAGTCACGGTTCCCTTCACGCCGGGACGCATGGACGCATCGCAGGAGCAAACCGATTTGGCCTCCTTCGCCGTACTCGAACCCGTCGCAGACGGCTGCCGCAATTACCTCAAGGGCAAGTACAGCATATCGGCCGAAGCACTGCTGGTTGATAAAGCACAATTACTGACCCTGACCGCGCCCGAAATGACGGTGCTCGTGGGCGGCATGCGTGTCCTGCTGACCAACTTCGGAGGCACTCACCACGGTGTCTTCACCGAGCGACCAGAGGCGCTGACCAACGACTTCTTCGTCAACCTGCTCGACATGAGCACGGAGTGGCAGGCGGTCTCGAAACATGCAGACTCGTTCGAAGGCCGCGATCGCAAAACGGGTCAACTCAAATGGACCGGCACGCGAATCGACCTTGTCTTCGGTTCGAACTCTCAGCTCCGCGCCCTAGCGGAAGTTTATGGAAGTGCCGACGCGGAGAAGAAGTTCGTCCACGACTTCGTGTCGGCTTGGAATAAGGTGATGAATCTTGATCGTTTCGATCTGGCCTGATCCTGGTATCAACGACTTTTATAGCCTCTGAACGGAGGCAAAAAGTGTCAGCTAACAACCGGTTCCAGCGGACGCCATATAGCCCCCGCCGGACCGGAACGGTTCGCTGGCTCAGTGTGGGCCACACACCGAAGTCCTTCCAACGTGTAAGCCTGGACTGCGTCATCCGAACTGAAAAGTTCAAATCCCGTCGCCAGTCGCTTGCGCAACCAAAGACGGGATTTGAGTTTGCGATCAGTCGGGGCGACAAGACACCGTTAGAACTTTTCAATGCAGGCATTGATGGGTGGATGGTGAGACCTGGTGACAATTTAGAGGACGTTAACCACAAGGAGAGGCAGGAGTTGCGACTTACCTACGCAACAATTCGCTACCTCCTCATTTCGTGTCCGAACATTTGACAAGGAACGAGC
>JAYVYS010000938.1:0-2236 GCA_043784005.1 Isosphaeraceae bacterium | reverse complement strand
CAGATCACCAAGGATCTCTATGTCGTCGCCCTCTCAAGAGAGCCCAACGCCACTGAGCTTGCCGCCGCCGTGAAACACCTGGGAGGTACTCCCGATCGCCGTCAAGCCGTTGAAGATCTGGGATGGGTTTTGATTAACTCGAAGGAATTCTTGTTCCGGCATTGAGAGGGAGTGGGATGTCTCGTAGGTCAGTTTTTGAAGTCATTTCAGAGATTTCTAACGAAGGATACGGTGCCGCGGGAATAAATTTCGATAGGATCGGGGTACAGGACGTTGCGCGGGTTCGGGACGCGGCATAAAATAATGGGATGCTTAAAAGCGAATCCTGACTCTCAAAGTAAAAAAAGCCTCCGTTGCTCGGAAGCTCCAAGCGACCGCTGCCGTCAGCCCCGCCAAGCCTCTCGGGACGCTGAACCTCTCTGCGAATACGAAGATATTGGTTCACAATCGCTCGCTTAGAGGTGGATAGTGAGAAGTTTCGCCGCCGACTCTACAAAGACGAAAATATTGGTTCACAGGCGCGTGGGCATGGCCAAAGACGCCCTTTCGCCGAGGGAACGCACTCTGATCGAAAACTCCATTCGGTCGATCCAGAAGACTCCTACCGTTGACGGATCGATCCGGGTGCGGAAACTCATGAATCACCCGTCTCTTTACATCTACACGGTTAGCCCAAGTTTAAGGCTCGTCTTTCAGAAATCACCTGGAAGCGTCGAGATCCTCGACATCGTCCAGCCCGAAACGCTGAAGTGGTACGCCGCTTCGAATCAAGAATCCGAGAATGATGGTCGACGCCCGTACATAAAAAAGACCGAGTAATGTCGAAGGATCTTCGGTCGTTCAAGGTCAATCGCATCCAAGTAATAGAGGAACTCACCGGGTTCAGGAAACTGCTCGACGGTTCGGCGTCGAAAGTCTTGAATGAGCGGGAGCATATTCTTCCCTTTTTCAGAAAAAACCAGCACCTCGCCGCGATGATCGGTGCGGCGAATCCGAAAATCTCCCGGTTCGACCGGCTCGGCTTTGAATACAGCATCCAAGGCGATTTCGCCTGCGACTTGGTCGTCGGGGATTCGGTGAAACATCAATACTGCTTCGTCGAATTCGAAAACGCCGCACCGAATAGTATCTTTTCCAGGAAGCCAGGGAAGTCGACCACGGAATGGGGCTCGCGTTTCGAGCACGGGTACAGCCAGATCATCGACTGGTTCCGTGCGCTTCACGGGATGGAAGGTACGCCGAAATTTCAACAGATGTTCGGCGCTAACGAAATTCATTTCCTTGGGATGCTTGTGATTGGGCGGCGAGACTTCATGGACCTGGACCAAATCTCACGTCTGGAATGGCGACGTGAACATGTGACCGTTTTCTCTAAGAAAATCAATTGCATCACTTTTGATGAGCTGTACGACGATCTACGCTTTCGTCTCGAAGAATATTCGTAGGCGGGTTGCACAGGGACATTTTCATCTGTACAACCCACCCGTAACGACTTGCTTCACACGCTTCAACGCTTCGCCCCGCTCCCCTTTCCACTCTCCACCGGCGTATCCTCGGCATTTCCCCAATCCGACCAACCGAGATAATAATTCCGGGTCGGGAACCCGAGCCGTTCGAACACGAACGCATCCACCGACGCCCTGCCCCCTCCTTGGCAATGCGTGACCACTGCCTCGCCCGGCTTGATCCCGATCGCGTCGAGCTTGGCACGGAGTGCGGCCTCGTCGAGGAATCGGCCGTCCTTGTCAACCAGGGTATTCCATTCCAGGTGACATGAGGTCGGGATATGCCCGGCTCGCTTGGATCGCTTTTCGACCCCCGAGTGCTCGCCCTCGGTGCGCGCGTCGACGATCCGGGCCTTCCCGTCACCCTTTAAAATCCCTTTCACATCCTCGCGGGTGGCGTGACGCTCCGCGCGGAACTTGACCTGAAAAGGACGCGGGGAAACCGACGACGCCTCATCCGAGGTCGGACGGCTTTGGCTCAGCCACAACGGAAAATTGCCGTTGATCAGGCCGACCTTCTCCACCCCGAGATAACTCAAAAGCCACCAGAGCCGCGCCGCGTCTAGCTGCCGGCCCCCTTCATAAATCACAACCTCGGTTTCCGGGCCGATTCCGAGCGGGTTGATCCACGTTTCCCAGGCCGTTCGATCCGTCAACGACCCCGGCTTCGCGGCATGCTTTTCGACTTCTTTGGCATCGACCCACACCGCGCCCTGGATGTGAACGCGGTC
>JAYVYS010000937.1:0-2424 GCA_043784005.1 Isosphaeraceae bacterium | reverse complement strand
TCGCGTCGCGAATGCCGACCTGATCACGCAAGGCTTCCTGACGAAAAAAACCGAAATAGGTCTGACCGGTATAGACCGGACCATTTTGGTCGGCGGTTTCGATGTCGAAGTGCTGAATGATCATCCCTCCCGACTTCGAGACCCGTGTCATGACGACCCGTGAAGTCAGCGTTCCCGAATCCGGCGAAACAGCGACGTGCAAGGTCCCGGTGCCGCCAAGGTTGCGATAGGACAGGTCGTGCTCGTCGGCCAGGGCTGAGCCGACATAGGCGGAAAGCCAGCCGCAGACCTGAAGCGGAATTTCGAGAAGCACGGCAAAGGGCATGGACGCGGAACGGTTGGACAAAAAGTACCAGGCATCGGGGGAAACGTCATACTCACCCACCGCGGCCGCCCCTGCGGCCATCACCCACGGTTCTCCCTTCACCTCAATGATACGGTCGAGGAACGAGTAGGGCGCGCGCGGTAAACGGGCAATCTTGCGGGCTGTGTCGAACGGTCGATAACGGTCACCGAAAGCCTCGGAGGGCTTGCCTTCGGCGAACGCGCGGATCTTTTCGGGACCGTAGAGCGGAGTCGACGTCTCGGAGGCCTTCAAGACCCGCGTCTCATTTCGCGATGTCGAGTTGCGAGCGTTCCAAACGTGCTCGATCTTGTCGCGGCTTGACCCGCAAAGGCGAATGGACATGTCGATGACTTCAACCACTGGCCGGCCATCGGCGTACATGAGGGCATCGGCGATGGCGAACGGTTCGGGTCCGAAACCCAGTTCCTTGATCGAGATCTCGAAAACCGCCGATTTCGTCGACGCGGTCACCTGGCCTCGGCACTTGAGCCGGCTTGCGACGCCCGCCACCGGCGCGTGGAAGATTTCCGGGCCTCCCGCGATCCATCCCAGCCTCATCAGATAAACACGCAACGTATGAAGGCAACATTCGTACATCAAGGTGCCGGGCATGACTTGATCGTCGACGAAGTGGCATGTGAGGAACCAATCGTCGGAGTGGATGTCGAGTTCTCCTCGTATCAAACCCAGTCCGTGACGCCCTCCCGTGGGGTCCAGCAACGGAACACGATGAATCAAGGTCATCCGTCCGCCGGGAAGGATGAGGGGCTCCACCACATCAAGCCCTTCAAATGTCGCCCCAAAAGCGCGGGCATGATCGCCGCGACGAAGGGCGTCGATCTGGTCATCGTTATAGGTCTCCATCGCCTGCGGTACGAGTTCGCGCCAGTCGGACGGGCGTTTTCCGGGGATGGGACGAAGGTCGAGCGCTGTGTGGACGATCCCTTTGCCTGCCGCGAGTTCTCCCTCGGTAAAGAATCCGGCGCAGCCGTCCCTCATCGACATCAAGGGCGATCCATCGACGGTCGCTTCGAACCGGAAACGGAACAAATGGGTGTCGCCCTGTCGGAAGAACTTATCGATATGGATATCGTAATGGATGACTTCGCCAGGCCCGGGAAGCTCTTGATGGAAGATCACCGTGGCGTCGAGAAGCCTGTAGACCGCTTTTCCCTTGGTGATGAAGTCGATGCCGAGATAGCCCGACAAAAAGAGGTCGGCCTGACCGGATTCGACGGCGATGCAGGTCGGGATCTTGTTGCCGTCGAGATACCAGCCGTCGGCAAGAACATCGTGCTCGGTGACGATTCTTCCGGCAGTGAGCGAACGCGATTCACCCTCGATCAAGAGAATTCGATCGACGAGCATCAAGGGCTCATCGGGAAGGCGAACTCGCGTGGGATAGGCGTCCACCGCGGCGAATTCCGGACCAAGCACGTTGCCGATCGAACCGATCGCGAATTCCAGACACCGTTCACGGTTGAGGACCGGGACGGGGGCCGAGGGGGGCCGAGCGATGACATTGGTCGGGGTGGGCGCCGCGATCAAGGAATCGATCAAGGCCATCTGGAAGGCCAGGTGATTCGCAAGTGTCTGCGAGAGTTCACCCGACACCCGAAGATAGGTTTCGTGCGCCCGGCCTCGGCTCTGTTCGGTGGCGAGGAGTTGTTGAACCAAGGGGTCTGAGGGGAGTGTCATGACGGCATTGACGTTCTCTTGATGAGGGACGTCGTCGTTCGTGTGATAACTGGATTCGAAAGACGTCGGAATCACGGTGGGCGGAGCCTCGAAGGCGGGGATCATGGAGGTCGCAGGGATGAAGGGAGTGGACGGGCTCCCCGCTTGCTTCAAAGACGGAGTGGGAAGCGGAACGTGCTTGAACGGCCGTATTCCCACGGTCACGGTCACGTGGCGTTTTGATGGGTCTCTTGGATCGTCAACCGCTACGGCCCGGCTTTCGCGACCGTAGAGCGAGAAAAGATCCACGGGAACACGTTCGATGATGAGACCCGCGAGCAATTCGAGGAGCGTTGCGAGGGCGTCCTCGCCCGGCACGCAGGCCGAACGCGCGAAGTGGG
>JAYVYS010000936.1:0-4113 GCA_043784005.1 Isosphaeraceae bacterium | reverse complement strand
CGTAGCGCCGAGGATCGCATCGACTTCAAGCACGGCATCGGGAAACGCCTCGGGAGCAAATCGCTCTCCGCGCGACATGATCTGATTTTCCTTGTAAATCTTCCCCTTCGGACGGCGATGGATCTCGACAAATTCACCTTTCAAGTCGATGAGCCAGACCTCGGGGATGCCGAACCGGGCATAGAGGCGAAGCTTCTTCTTTCGATCGTATTTCTCTGAGGCGTCCATGACCTCGATCAGGACGAAAACATCCGAGGGTCCGGGATGAGCGTCTTCGTAATAGTCGTCGCGAGGCTTCAGCAACGCGAAGTCCGGCTCAGGCTCTGTTCGATGATCGAGTCGAACCGGGCATTGAACCGACACATTGGCACGTAGGCTGAACGTTTTGATCAGTAGTGAGTTAAGTCGGTTTATCGACCCGGAGTGCCTGCTTCCCATTGGACACATGGCGATGATATCTCCGTCGATCAATTCGACTCGCTCATCCGGTTTGAGGATGCCGGCTTCGGCCATCATGTAGTATTCATCGACTGAGAATCGCCGGCGCTCGGGAGGACTCTGATCGGAGGCGGCCACGGCGTCGTCGGTCGCGAGAACCTCAGCCTGCTCAATCGTGGTGCTTTCGACGCTCGCCATGACAGCCTCCGGATCGTTGGGGATTACTTTGTGCCCTTGATGCCGGTCTGACGGATCTGGGTGTTGAGGTGGTAAGTGATGCCGTCGATCTCGAATTCAAGGTCACCCATCAGGGCGATGTAGCCCTTCTCCGGACGGGTGACCAGCCCTTTCGAGACGCTACCGTTCACGTCCATCGGTGTGGACTTCCATGTTGAGGGGCGGAAATCCCTGTCCTCCGAGAGGGCGACCCAGATTCTGGCGTTCTTGGGGGCCGGCGTCGAAGTGACGACGAGGCGAAGTTGCTGGTCACCTTCGTCGTCGTGAGTCCAGGTAAGCTCGGGCATGGGACGCTTCGAGATGTTGTGACGAAAGAATGCCCCAATGGCGTTGAGCGCGATATTGACGTTGGGCTGAAGATTATGCCCCGCGTTCGGCACGTAGACGACCGACTTGGGGCCTTTCAAATCGTCCCAGTAGAGGTTCAGGGAGTCGACGACCCAATAGCGGTCGTTCGTTCCATTGATGATGAGTTTGGGAAGGGTGAGCCGATCGCGGTAAGAGTACGGATCGACCATCAGCCAGAGGGCGCGGCCTAGAGGATCATCGAACTTCGAGGTTAGACCGCGCTCGGTGTAATCTTGGATTTGCTCGCTGGGCTTGCCCCAGACTTCAAGCGCATGGGCACTTTGCGCTTGCATGTTCAGCGTATCAATAACAAGGGGCGCGATGGCGACGACCCGAGGATCAACCACGCCGGTCAACCAAGTGGTCCAGCCTCGCTTTGAAGCCCCCGCAACGATGAACTGCTTGATATCGGCATTGCCTTCGCGCTTTCCCCACTGTTGAACCGCGTCCATCGCCTTGACGGCGCTCTTGGCCATCGGGAAAAGCAAAGGCCAGGTGGCGTCTTTGGTTTCAAGGAACCGGACAAAGGTTTCCGCGATCAGCTTGTCCTCGGTCTTGTCACCGAGTAAGGGCTGGTTGGGAACCTGCGGCAGCATGGCGACGCGCGCACCGCAAAGTTTGGCCAAAGTCATGCCGGTCGCGGCGTCTTCTTTGCGATCGAGATTCTTGATGCTTCCGCCGGTGATGAACAGTAAGACGGCATCGGGGTACTTTAACTCGGCGGGTTCACAGATGCTGACGATGTGAATCCAGGGGATCTCGTGCCAGATCTGCGAGGTCAACTTCAAGACGGTGACCTTGCCGCCATCGACATTACTCGACTTCTCCACGGTCCACGCGAACGCCGGATCGGCCTTCTTGACGTAATCGTCAAGGTCGCTCGACGGTTTGGGAACCGCCTGAGCACGTGCCAAGCTGGATGAGAGCGCGAGGGATAACAGCAAGGCTGTGAACCGGAAAGGGACGCGTGAAATCATCGTGTTACTCATTGGTGTGGCGAGGGAGGGAAAATCCTCTGGAAGGCATTACCGCCCCGAGGGACGAAAACTCAGCCTTTCACCGTCGCGATCGAGCCCGATCGCGACCAGACAAGATACACGGGAATCCCCGTGAGAACGATCAAAAAGCCGACGCCCGAGGTTCCAGGCGCGAGAATCACGAAATCGAGAACGAGCAAGACCGCGAGACCGACGTAAATTAACACCGGGAGCGGATAGAACCAGGTCCGATACGGGCGAGCCAGCCCGGGTTGTCGGCGACGGAGGACCACGACGGCCAGGACCATCAATGTGTAGAAAAGGACATCGACCGGGATGATGTAGTCGAGAAGATCGCTGTAGAGGTTTCCATAAACCGGCACGTTTTTCGCCTTGTCGAGCGTCACCGTGACGGGGAGAACCAGCAGCGCGGACCACATTCCTTGGGCCATGAGCGCGATCGCCGGGACGTGTCGGCGGTTGGTTGTTCCCGCCGAGGCGAAGAAAAGGCCATCGCGGGCCATCGCGTAATAAACCCGAGCGCCCGCGAGTGTCAAGCCATTCACACATCCGAACGTCGAGATCAAGATCGCGACGGCCATCGCGATCGTTCCCGGATCGCCGAGTACGACCTGCATCAAAAGCGTGCCGACGCGGTCGGAAGGGGCGTTCCGGATGCCGAACGGGGGCAAGTCTTTCGCGGTTGCCCCGAGTGGCAATGTGACGATGTAGGCCAAATTCGCGAGCATATACAGTCCGACGACGCTACCGCAGCCGATCAGCAGTGCGCGCGGGAGCGTCTTGCCAGGGTCGCGGGTCTCGCCGCCGGTGAACGTGACGTTGTTCCAGGCCGATTGCGAGAACAGCGGGCCAATCATCGCCTTGCCAAGCAATAGCGCGAACGCCAGGCCACCAACGACGCCGAGCCTGCCGGTCACGATCGTCGGCTCCCAACCGTTGGCGACCGGGTCCCACCACGAGGAGGAGAATGCGGCGCTCTCTCGGTTAAAGCCCAGCGAAAGGCCCGCGACGATCAGGGCGATGAGAGCGGCCGTCTTCGCGAAGGTGAAGATGTTTTGAATCAACGACCCCGTCCTGAGCCCTCGCATGTTGGTGATTGTGAGTGAAACGATCAAGATGATGGCCACAAGTTGCTGGGTCGTGAGACTGACGGCATAGCTGCCGAACACTTGCGGATCGATCAGATAATGCTTGTCCGATACCCATGGGACGAGCACTCCGAGGAACCTCGCGAACGCGACTGAGACTGCGGCGATCGTGCCGGTTTGCACCACCAGGAACGTCGCCCAGCCGAAAAGAAAGCCGGCGAGCGGACCGTAGGCCTCGCGAAGGAAGACATATTGACCCCCAGCGCGGGGCATCATCGCCGCGAGTTCGGCACAGCAAAGCGCTCCGGTGATGGTCATCAGGCCGGCGAGTCCCCATGCGACCAGCAACCAGCCCGGTGCCCCTACCAATCGCGCGGAGTCCGCCGAGGTAATAAAGATCCCGGACCCGATCATCGACCCCATGACGATCATTGTGGCATCGGTCGGGCCGAGCCCACGGACTAAATTAGGCGAGGCTTCGGCGTCGCGTTCGGCATGCGCCATGGACAAACGGCTCCGGGGATCGGACCTGCTGGAGGGTGGGAGAGACACGGAGCGTGGATTCTGGCGGTTTGGAGGACCGAACGGCTCAGGGACATTCGAACTCAATCTTTTCGGGCGACAAAGGCTTCGACGTCGGCGATCGCGTTGTTGATCGCCTGGCGGCGGTAGTCGGTCAGCGCGGAGTCGAGGGCGCGGGCTAGCTGGTTTGCGAGATGCGCGGCGGCCTCGGCGGCGTTGTTCCCGTCGGCCCGAATCTCCGGGAAGTCTCGATGATAGACTTTCGTGTCGTGTCCCGTTGTGCCTGTCAGAACCATCACAGGGCTTTCAGCATTGGACATCAGTGGATCTCGACGATGAGGTGTGAGAGGCAACCCGGGTAACGATCAATACACTTGGGAGTGCGGGGGCTTGCCACCGCTTTGGAATCCATAGGGATCGTAGAATGGTCACACTGGAAAGCGGAAGCAAGCTTTACGCACTCCACGGAAACGTCGGCACGA
>JAYVYS010000935.1:0-4239 GCA_043784005.1 Isosphaeraceae bacterium | reverse complement strand
TGACCCGTGACGACTATCGCGCGCTGGCGGCCGTCTCTGAGCCCGAACGCTCGCGACGCTTGTTTCATCGCGCGATCGTTGACCTCAAGGCCGAACCCTCGCGCTTTCTTCGGCTCTGCTTGAGGCGGCTTCGGTATTTCGTCTTCTTCGACGAAACCAACCCGAAAACGCGGAACGCGGTCTATCGCGCCTCGCATTTCGGGCTCACCATGCTCGCCGTGCTTGGCTTGATCTTCGCCGGCCCGGTGACGCGCCGAATGCTGGGGCCGACGCTCGTCACAGTGGCGTTGATCACGGTGTTCCACGCCTTGACGATCGTCTCAGCCCGCTTTCACGTCCCGATCGAACCGTTGCTGGGAATCTGGGCGGCTTGCGGGCTGTCACGGTTCCGGCCTCGGGTTCTTCAAGAGGAATCAGCCGCGACTTCCCACGACATCAAACGCATCGGGATCGCTCACCATCTTCATACTTTCAGTCCGATCGGCGTTCGAGTTCCCGACAGGTCGGGCCTTTGAGCCGAAGAGATGACCGGCCAGCAGACTGGCGGAAAGCACGCTCGCGCCGCTGACAAGGGCCGGCACGATCCAGAGTTCGTCGGGAGCGCCTGGCCTGTCGTAGGCGAAGGACGTACTCACGAACGCGATGAAGGGCACCACCACACCGATCGACCCGCAGAGGATCGCTTTGGTCCAGGTGGCTTCCTGAGGCGGAACGGGCATACCCATCTGGATCATGTGCATCCGTTCGGTATGCTCCCACTCGCGGCGCTCGTGCCTTCGCCGTCCGAAAGTGAAAAGGGTGGTGAAAACCAACCCCGCGATGATAAGCGCGAGCACCACGATGAGGAGGATGACCGCCAAAGGCATATCGGGCCTTGGCCCCTCGAAGAGGGCTTGTGCGAACATGGAATTCATCAGTGGCTCCCCGCCGAAAGATCAGTAAACTCGAATGCGGATTCAAGGACTTGGCTTGGTATATCGATACAGCCTCAACCGCGGCTACCGACCACATCAAACGCGTCGGCGTCCATAACCGGTTTGGGGTACGGATTCGCGGCAATGTTCTCGCTCTCGGCGCGAAGTGTGAAGTGTTTGGCGGCGAGCATCGAGCCGCAGATCACGGAGGAGACGCCCACCATCGTGGCCCCCATCCAGATGTGTTCCTGATATCCAACCGCTTGAGTCGAAAGCCAAGCAAGACCAAAAACACTTACCGGCACTCCCGCGCCGATCGACAAACTGATCCGGGCAGGAGATGACCAGGGCTCATCCCCGGGCAAGCTCCGGCCAAGTTCCAGTGCGCGCATCCGCTCTCGATGTTCGATCTCGCGGACTTTCTGCGCGTGCCTGATCCCCAATGCGGTCGGGACGATGATGATCGGGATGAGCATTCCAAAGATGGGAATGAGGTACGGAGACATGGGCGTAATCACCTTTATGACGTGGAGGACTGGACTCCGGGCGTTCCACCCTCGCGGGCGACCGGGTTCGATGGTAAGTTAAAAACCTCGTGCGATCAAATCCTCGACCAAAACATACCGATTCATGGAATCATCGCCTCGGCCCCGGGGCGTTGACACTGGAGAACCCGCCATGGCGCGCGACCATTTGCTTGTGATCGATCAAGGAACGACGAGCACGCGCATCGTGATTTACGACGCCAGGCTCCAGCCCGTGGGGCAAGCCCAAGCTGAGGTTCCACCAACCTATCCTAATGAAGGCTGGGTTGAACACGACCCTGCCGCGATCGTCGGCTCTCTCGGACCTCTCGTGACACTAGCCCTTTCTTCTTCGGGAATTGATGCGGATCGACTGGCGGCTCTCGGGCTTACAAACCAGCGCGAGACCACGGTGATCTGGGACCGTCGGACGGGCCGGGCGATTGGTCCGGCCATTGTCTGGCAAGATCGTCGCACGGCCGATTTTTGTGAACGTCACCGCGATCGCCGCGACTGGATTTCCTCCCGGACCGGCCTGGTTCTTGACCCCTATTTCTCGGCCACCAAGATGGCCTGGCTCCTGGACCACATTCCCAAAGCTCGCACGCGGGCCGAGGCGGGAGAGCTTGCCGCGGGGACGGTCGACACGCTCTTGATCTGGCATCTGACGGGCGGCGACCGGCACGTCACCGACGTCACCAATGCTTCGCGGACCTTGCTGATGGACCTCCGGACCCTGAAGTGGACCGAGAACCTCTGTGACTTCTTCGGAGTTCCCGCTTCATTATTACCCGAAATCTTGCCGAGCGCCGGCGAGTTCGGCAGAACCAAGGGGCTCGACTACCTCCCCGACGGCCTGCCGATCACGGGAGTCGCCGGTGATCAGCAGGCTTCCTTGGTCGGCCAGGGATGCTTCTCTCCCGGTCAGGCCAAATGCACCTACGGCACCGGGGCGTTCTTGCTGGCCCACACCGGGGAAACGCCCGTTCCCTCCACTCGTGGCCTGATCACCACCCTGGCCGCGACGCTCGGGTCTGGCCCGCCCCAGTACGCTTTAGAAGGGAGTGTGTTCGTGGCCGGAGCGGCGGTCCAGTGGTTTCGCGACGGGTTGAAAGCCATCGGCGCTGCCCCCGAGATCAACGCGCTTTACCACGCCGCGAACCTGGATTCCGGCGTGCTGTTCGTTCCGGCGTTGACAGGCCTGGGAGCCCCGTACTGGGACCCTGCCGCCCGAGGCACGATCTTCGGCCTGACCCGAGCCAGTTCTGTTGCCGACATCGCCCGCGCGACCCTCGAAGGTGTCGCCTATCAGATCACCGACCTGATCGACGCCATCAACGCCGACCTCCCCGCCCCCTTGAAAGACATGAGAGTCGACGGCGGCATGGCCCGTTCCGACCCCTTTCTCCAGTACCAGGCCGATCTCCTGGGTTTAACGATCAGACGCAGCCCGCAAACGGAATCGACCGCATTGGGCGCTGCACTCTTGGCAGGACTGGGAGTGGGTCTTTTCCCCGACGCCGCCCACGCCGCCGCCTTGCTCGAAGCGGGAACGCAGGAGTTCACGTCTCGCCGCGACGAAGCGTGGCGTACCACGTCGCTTCGCCGCTGGCATCGTGCGGTCGAGGCTGTGCGAGGGTATTATCGGGGGATAGAATAGAGCTGATTCAGGAAAGGCGGGCGACTGAGGAAACAGCCATGTCCGTTTGGATTGATCGGATGAGTAAATGAGCAAACCACCGCAATCCGCAGGACCGCGCTTCGAGTTCCGACTCTACAGGGTTCTCACCTCACTGCTGTTGTCAGTCGCCCTAAGCGGCTGTCAGTCCGCCTACCCTTGCCAACTCCGCGGGGTGATCCGGAGCGAGAAGGACGGGAAGCCGTTAGCCGGGGTCGAATTGAACATCTCGCTGACCTCGGACATACTTGACTCATCGACCGTTTTTCCGCTTATGACGGGACCTGACGGCTTCTTTCACGTTGATCTCAGAGTGAGTGACCGCGCGTTTCACCCCCACAGACAGGCCTCCTGGTCACTCACGCTCTCCAAAAAAGGTTTCCGGGAAATGGTCGTTGATCTCGGACAATTCAAAGAGCCGCAGGGGTCCGGAACGACAACGATCGTCGTGGCGGCTTTCCTTCGAGAAAATGACTGACGTGCGAGACATGCCGCCGCCTGGAGTCTTCCTGCTTTCACTCGTTCCCACGATTCCGGGGCGACGAGTGTGAGGCTGACGTCTGGACCATCGGTGATTCGCGGATGACACTTTCCCCTTCATGGACACCTTGCTATCCTTTTCGGAATGACAGTCCGCGACGTGCTTAAGCTGCTTCGCCGAAACGGCTGGTTTCGCGTTCCTTCCAAAGGCGGTCATAGGCAATTTAAACATCCCGAGAAGCCGGGCCGCGTGACGGTCTCGGGAAATGCGAGCCACGAATTGCCGCCAGGAACACTGAATAGCGTCCTTAAACAGGCCGGATTGAAGGAGTGAAACGCCCTGATGAAATATGCCGTCGTCGTCGAGAAAGCAGGTCTGAACTTCGCGGCCTACGTTCCCGACCTGCCGGGATGCGTCGCCACGGGGGAAACCGTTGAGGCGACCGAGCGCCGACTCCGAAAAGCGATCGAAGTTCACCTCCAAGGGCTGAGAGAAGACGGCTTGCCCGTACCAGATCCGACGAGCCTGGTCGATTATTTAGAAGTCTCAGTCTGACTTTTCCCGACGCATCGCACTACAATTCCCATTGACGTTCCGCCCCCAGTCTGTGAATCGGCTTTCCCTTTTTTCCGAGGTCCAATC
>JAYVYS010000934.1:0-3631 GCA_043784005.1 Isosphaeraceae bacterium | reverse complement strand
ATTGAGCAGGACGATGATCAAGGCGAAGAACGTAACGCCTTCGATAAGAGCGGCGGCGATGATCATGGCCGTCTGGATGTTGGTGGCGGCTTCGGGCTGACGGGCCATGCTCTCGACGGCAGACTTGGCAAGACCGCCGATGCCCATCGCCGCACCGATGATGATCAAACCGACGCCGATCGCGCGGCTGTCCGAGAACGCATACTTGGGCTGACCGGCAGCGGCGATCCGCGCGGCTTCGGTCGCGTCCTTCGCCGAGTAAGACTGGGCGGAGGCCACCCCCTGAGCAATGAACAGCGTGGCAAGGGCCAGCACGACGGTCTTGGCGAGTTTCATCGGACCCTGGACTCCTGAGTTGATCTCATTTGAAAGGGAAAGCCGCGGGACCGTCGCATGCGGCCCGCCACCGCAGCGGATCACGAGGTCGGGTGAACCTCACCCTCCCCGCTTCGGAACAATGCAGACCCGCCGCCGAAGAACGGTTGGGTCCATTTCGCTCAAAAACGACGTGTCGATCGCTGATCAGTGCGGATGCACCGCCGAGCCGATAAACAGCGCCGAGAGGAACGTGAAGATGTACGCTTGCAAGAACGCGACAAACAATTCGAGCAGGCTGAGCGCGATCATTCCTATCACGCTTGCCGTCGTCACCGACGCCCAGAGTGGTGTCCCCGAGTCTTTTGTCAGGAGGATAAAGCTGAGAATCACCGTGAGCACGATATGTCCGGCGAGCATGTTGGCGAACAATCGGAACGCCAATACAACGTGCTTGATGAATAGACCGATGATTTCTATGAGGAACATCAGGCTCCAGAGCGCGGGTTTCAACCAGCCGGGAACGTCCATCTGAGGAACGATCCCGAGCCAGAATCCCGTGACCCCCAGTTCCTTCATGCCGGAGAGAACGACCGTGGCAAAGGTCATGAGCGCCAACGTGGCCGTGACATTGATATTTCCCGTCGCCGATGCGAGTCCCGGTATGAGACCCAGTAGATTGTTGAAAAGTACGAAGAAAAAGACGGTCCAAAGATACGGCAGGTAAGCATCCGCCCCGTGGCCGCCAATCATGGGTCGAGCGACCGCATCGCGAATGAAAAGAAGAATCGCTTCAAACGCGTTGAAGAAACCGCCCCGGGTGACGTGTTGCCGAGACACATGCCGGGCCAACGGAATCACGACCAGAACGACCAGGATCGCCGCGATTAACTCCGTGACCATGAACCGAGTTATGTGGATACCACCCAAAGTCGGCAATTCGATTTCCCACGACGCGGGATACCAGGGGATCTCCATCGTGGGATGGTCGATCACGTGGGAGAGGGGACTATCGCCGTGTCCAGCCATTGATCATTACGCCCCGGAATTGTCTCGATTCGATCGACTTTACAAAAACGGAACTGCCTGAATCACCGTTTGCTCAAGGCTTGTTTAGGGGCGACTCGCCGGTCCCTTCACGGGCAATTTGAAGGATGTGAATCATGCCGATGCCAAACCCAAGGAAAGCACCAAGCAGAACGCACAACGGAGACGATCCGATCTTTTCGTCCAGGTAGGCACCGAGCAGCGCCGGAATCACAAACTCCAATCCAATGGAGGTCGCCCGCGTCGCCCAATCCATACCGACCGCGAATTTGGAGCGGGATTCCTCAGGCCGGGTCACGCTTGACTCCTAACCCGTAGACAACTTCGACGAGGAAGGCCCCCAAGAACCGATCATCAATGCTGAACAGGCAGGCCAAGCACGACCAGGCAGGCTGAACCATTGGGACCACTTTTATACCCTCCCCCATGCGCCTGTCAACTCCCCAGAGGTCGCTTCGAGAAAAATTTCACAATGTCAAACCGTTGGGAGACCGGGAGAAGTTTGTCGGTCGCTTGCGAAGAATCAGACTATTGGTAATTGGAGATTCTTATCAATGCGTTACAATCCAGCGACGCTGTCCGGTCGCGGACGCCCATAGCGAATTTTTTGTTGACAGTAAGTAAGGAATTTGTTATTAAGTATCTGAGCAAAAGTTACGCCTTGTCAGTCCGGTACGAGCCAGTGCGGGGACCAGTATGTCGTCACCCTTGCGCTCAAATCTCGATTAAGCCGCTTCGCGGCGTCTTTCCCGTGGTCAGACGGGATGGCGGCCGTTTTTTTTGTTTGTGGCGGCGACCAGAGCGTTCGTGGGTGAGAGGGATTGTGGTCCTTGAGGCTGTCCGGCCGGGCGAATCTCAAGTCCGGAAGGCACGGAGTTTTCCGGATCGGTCCACTCAAGGAAGAACCCCCGCGTTCCTTGTCCGATCCGCGGACGTCCCGCCCTGGGACTGCGGATGGAGACGGAGTGGCCCCGCATGACCGTCGAAGCGCTCAAGGATTGCAACAAAAAGCATCTAGCCCAGTTGGCCAAAGACAAGGGGATTGTCGGATGGCACGCGATGCGTAAGGATCAACTGATCCGTGCGTTGACCGTGGTTCCATCCAGCAAAAAGGGTTCGAAGTCGGCAAAGCCGGCTCTTGTCGAGCCATTGCCCAGGCGGCTTGCCGCTGTTCAGGCTCCCCCCGCTCTGGCCCCCCCGTCCAAGCCCTTGACGGTCATGCCCCCTCGGGCGCTCGACCATGCCTGTGTCAAGGATCGAATCATCGCGATGGTTCGCGATCCCTATTGGCTCCATGTGTACTGGGAGTTGAGCCGTTCCACTTATGCTCGCGCACAGGCCGCGCTTGGCCAGGAATGGCATACCGCGCGACCGATCCTTCGTCTGGTGGACGTGACTAGCGAAGACACCACCTCGGCGTCCGAGCGGCACGTTCGCGACATTGAAATCCACGGCGGCGTCAACAATTGGTACATCGACATCTCGTCGCCAACTCGGTCTTTCCGGATCGATATCGGTTATCTCGCACGCCGAGGCAAGTTCTTCGTTCTGGCGCGTTCCAACGTTGTCTGCACACCCAAAGCCGGTGTCTCCGACGTGCTCGATGAAAATTGGGCGAGCGTTCAAGAGCAGTTCCAAAAGATCTATAATCAGTCGGGTGGCTCGAGCCATACGGCGGTTTCCACGGACCTTCGGGAATTGTTTGAAGAGCGACTCCGTCGGCCGATGCATTCGTTCTCGCTCGGCAGTTTAGGCACGGGTGCATTGCCTTCACGGGGACGAGATTTCCACTTCGAGATCGACGCCGAATTAATCGTTTACGGCACCACCGAGCCGAACGCCAAGGTTACCCTACAAGGTGAACCCGTCACTCTGCGACCTGACGGGACGTTCACCGTACGGTTCAGCTTGCCCGACTCTCGGCAGATCATTCCCGCGGTCGCGGCCAGCCCTGATGGTGTCGAGGAGCGAACGATCGTCCTCGCAGTTGAACGCAATACGAAAGAGCTCGAGCCGATGATCCACGACGGTAACGAACTCTGAAAAAGCGCAGTCGCCCCTTACCTAACCAGCGATTCTCGCTGAGACAACGCCGCGTGATCCTAGAGTGCCTAGCAAGGCTCAGGATCACGCGGCGTTCTTTCCGTGCCGAGCCCCCGACCGCGGGGCGTGCCGGATTGAGTGAATGGCTGGACGAGCCTGCGTATGATATTAAAGAAGAGTCGTCGCAAGAAAAAGTAAGTGCGGCGACTCGCTATGGCTCTAATGT
>JAYVYS010000933.1:0-3445 GCA_043784005.1 Isosphaeraceae bacterium | reverse complement strand
CCGGTGATCGATGAAATCGAGTTTGAGAGATTGGCGGGAATGGCCGATGAATTCTCGGTTTAGCGACTGCACGAAAGGAGAATAGCGAATGGCGGATGACGAATTGGGCAGGCTGTTAAGTTCGACGCTTTTTGGCAGGGTTTCTTCGACGGCAAATGGGATGGAACCCCAACGGATAATCGATACAAGCTATGCAAATCATTTCTAGACAACATAGTCACTTTTAAGGGACGTCGCCGGTCCAGTCTGGGTTCTTGGGCAAGGGCGGCCCATTATTCCATCTGCCGCCCGAACCAAGATGTTCAAACACTCGCCTCCACCCGTCGGCGTAAGCGGCCAGGCTGTCCCATTTCGCGGCACCGGCCATGTCGCCACTCGAGCGGGCGGTTTCGGCAAGTTGCTGGTACTTGTTTCTCTGGCCGGTCCACGCCCGGATCTGACCTTGATTACGGATAAAGCGAACTCTTTGCTGAAGCAACCTGTGACCACCCAGCAAGGCACCCAGCAGCATCAGCAAGATGAGGAGCGTCCGTAGTCGGACCCGCCAGATTGGCTTGCTCATGGTCGTCCACCCTTGGCTCGAAACCGTTCCTCCAAACTTCTCTATTTCAACGGTGAGGGTGCCAAATAGCCACAAAGGAACCGTGCCTCTTACCTCCCGCTTAACAGGCAAGTCAATAGAATGAATGCTTTTATGACTTCACCGCGATTTCCCTTTGCATCCGTCATCGGTCGTCGGTCATTGTCCCCAGACGGAACAAATCCCGGAGGATTTCTAATACCCCATCGCGGCACCATCTTTCCTGGGGTCGGACCCTCCGATCAACACACCACGCTCTACGTCGATACGAATCGCCTGATAGCCGCCGAAACCGCCTCGCGAAGTCACGAACTGGTGCCCCTTCTCTTCGAGTGCCTTCCGAACAGCGTCCGATACCCCTGATTCGAGCGCCACTTGCCCACCATCCTTGGCCCGTTCGCCCGTCGGCTCGGACGATCCGAGGTGTCGAAAGCGTGGCGCATCGCCGGCTTCTTGAACATCCATTCCGAAATCAATCAGGTTACAAACCATTTGCGCATGACCTTGCGCCTGCATATCTCCACCCATCAGGCCAAAGCTGAGCCAGGGCTGACCGTCCTTGGTGATGAAGCCGGGAATGATCGTGTGAAACGGCCGCTTGTGGGGCTCAAGCCGGTTGGCGTGCGATTCATCGAGCGCGAAGAGACACCCCCGATTCTGAAGGGCGAATCCCAGGTTTCCCGGCACGTGGTATGAGCCGAAGCCGTGAAAATTGCTCTGAATCAGGCTGACGCAATTCCGATCCTTATCGACCACCGTGAGGTAAATCGTGTCGGCCTCGCCCGGCTCGCCCGGCATGGGGCGTTCGTTGGCCCGAGCGCTCTGGATCAAGGAGGCGCGCGTCTTCGCGTATTCCTTCGAGATCAAGCGGTCGACCGGCACCTTGGCGAAGTCCATGTCGGCGTAGTATTTGGCACGATCTTCATATGCCAGCTTCTTGGCCTCGACCATCAGGTGCAGGGCATCGGCGGAAGCTGGCCCCATGCCTTTCAGGTTGTAGGGTTCCAGCAGGTTGAGCATCTGAAGCGTTGCGATCCCTTGACCGTTGGGGGGAAGCTCCCAAACGTCATAGCCTCGATAGTTGGTCGAGACGGGTTCGACCATGTTCGATTCATGGTCGGCGAAGTCCTCAAGCGAGAACAAGCCGCCGTTGGCCTTTGAGTAGGCCACGATCGCATCGGCGATGGGGCCCCGATAAAACGCCTCGGCTCCTCCTTCCGCGATCCGTTTCAGGCTATGCGCCAGCCCGGGATTCCCGAAGACGTCGCCGACGGCGGGGGCTTTGCCTCCCATCAAGAAGCAGGCGGCGGAGGTTGGGATCTTGGCCAGCTCAGGCATCGCGCCTTTCCAATCGGCGGCGATGATTTCGCTGACGGGGAATCCAACCGAGGCATATTCGATCGCGGGTTCGAGCACCTCCGCCATGCTCTTGGAACCAAATACCCTTAAGAGGACCTCCCAACCATCGACGCAGCCGGGCACCGACCAACTTAACGGCCCATGCGTGGGAATCGCTTTTAGGCCTTTCGCTTTGAAGAACTCTCGATCCGCTGCGTATGGGGAGCGCCCGCTCGCATTGAGTCCCCAGAGCTTTCGCGCTTTTGCATCCCAGACGATCGCGAAGAGGTCACCGCCGATTCCACACGACATCGGTTCGACAACGCCCAATACCGCGTTCGCGGCGACGGCGGCGTCGATCGCGTTTCCACCCTTTTGAAGAATGCGAATCGCGGCGGCCGTCGCTAGGGGCTGACTTGTCGCCGCCATCCCGTTTCGCGCGATCACGGCGGATCGCGTTTTATGGATCGGGCCGCTCGGTCGATCGGCGGCCGTGACGCGCGAAGGGCTCGTGAGAAGCCAGAACGCCACCGTCAGGAAGCCGATACTCAGGCAGGGGACGCCATTCCGAGGGATCATCGGCGAGTCCTTTGAGATGATCGAAACAGGGCAGTGCGTGTCAAGCGTAACGGGTCCGTGCCTGTCGGTCGATCTCTTCCCGGGAGGGGAGCGCGGACTGGGCCCCCGGCAAAGTGACCGCGATCGCCGCGGCGGCGGTTGCCCACTCAGCGGCATCTTCCAAGCTTCGACCCTCAGCCAGAGCCACAGCGAGAGCCCCGTTGAACGCATCCCCCGCGCCGACTGTGTCGACGGCGCTCACTTTGTGGGCGGGGATGCTACGATTCTGGCCATTGTGGAAGACCAGACACCCTTCGCAGCCCAGCGTGACAATCAGACTCTTGGCATTGAGCGTTCGGACCGCGCGCGCGAGGCCGTCAGTCGTCCCTGTATTGATTCCCGTGAGAAGGGCAAGTTCGCCCCGGTTTGGCGTCAGGATGTCCACCTGGCCGAGGATGGCCGAGTTGGCGAGTTCATGATGAACGGGCGCGGGATTCAGAATGATCATCATCCCGGTTCGCCTCGCCCTGGCGATCACGGCGTTGACGGCATCAATGGGCACTTCTAGTCCACCGATCAATAGCACGCTTTTCCCGACGAAAAGGGCATCGGGAAGCCGTTCGATATCGTCGGAAGAAATCGCGGCGTTGGCCCCGGATGCCACACCGATCATGTTTTCGCCGTCGACACCGACGAAGATCAAGGCGACTCCCGAGGCCATTCCTCGACATATCTTGGCCTGGCTGACGTCGATCCCTTCCGAGGAATAGCCTTCGAGTGCGCTCCGTCCAAAAGCGTCGTCGCCCACACTCGTGATCAACGTCACCTCGCCACCGGCTCTCGCGGCGGCAACGGCCTGGTTGGCCCCTTTGCCACCGGGACCGTTACGAAATGTCCCCCCGAGCACCGTCTCTCCCGAAACGGGTAGGCGAGGGAGATGAACGGTCATATCCGTATTACTCGAACCGA
>JAYVYS010000932.1:0-5858 GCA_043784005.1 Isosphaeraceae bacterium | reverse complement strand
TCTCGATA
Source organism: Isosphaeraceae bacterium (assembly GCA_043784005.1). Classification (GTDB taxonomy): domain Bacteria; phylum Planctomycetota; class Planctomycetia; order Isosphaerales; family Isosphaeraceae; genus JAYUFP01. Next base: position 5,850 of record JAYVYS010000932.1, on the reverse strand, counting down.
GGCTCAAGCGGGCCAGCGAGGAACCTCGAAAATCGCGACACGGCAACCACCCATGAGACGGCGGTCACGGTTTCGAGCGCAAGGGCAAACGCCCGGAATTCCGGGTGCCGCGCGGCATAAACCGTGGCCACGTGCGAGATTCCATAAAGAATCACCGGTCCCATGAACAACGACGTAAGGCGAGGAGTCGTCGTCCAGCTTCCCGCTTGGCCCCGCAGACCTAGCATCATTCGCATCGAAGACACGTTCGACAGAAAGATCAATACGGCGATGGGCACAAGAACATGCCCTAGCCAGTCTTCCCATCCTTCACCGGTCGGCCCACCCGCAAGTGCGCCTGTCACTTCCCAGACATTCTCCATCCTCTATCGCTCCCATTGATTGATCGAACCATCACGTATGGAATCGAATCGATAGCGAGGGACTCCAGAAAATGGTTCTCAAGAGCCCCCGCATTTACACAAGGTCAGGCATCCGTCATCGCGACGCGGAACGGTCCGCAAGATATCTCCGACAAGTCCTCTCCGCCGATCTTGATGCCTATCCAATACTTATCATCGAGACTTCTGACTTAAGTGTTCTGTCGGCGCTGCGAAATTCTGAAATCCGTAACCTTTGCAACCCGTCATGAGCCATCACGAAGATGATTCTTCGCAACCCATGCCCAAACGTAGCCTGATAAAGCCTAGGGTCGGTATAGGATCGCGCGGCGTGACGCCGTTCGGTCGTAGGAAATGGAAACGAAGGCGAGCACACAGATGAGCAGAAACGAGTGGAACCAGGGACGCGGACGAGACGACGGAGACAGAGCCGTGAGCAGAATCCTCCCCTTGAAAAGCTGGAAGATTCGCTTCGATGCTCCGCCGGGTGACGACCTCTTGCGCGTTGCCGAGGAGGGAGACATCCTTGCCTTATTTCGCGCCTGGGATGCCTCCACGCGACAGCTCGCGCCTCATGTTTATGTTTATTATCCTGATAAGGATCAAGGTCCTGGGAATGAACGCAGGGAAAATCCGCGCTACCTCCCGGCCGAGACGCGGGCCTGGATCGGCTGGTGGCATGGTGCGCGGTTCATTGTGGCTCCGAGCGAGCTTGTCAATTTAAGCAAAGGAGGTGCCCTCATCTTTCAGGACGAGCGTCCACCGATGGGGCAGCCGATCTGGCTATGCCTGGGAGCCCCTCATCCTTTGGAGTACGTTCAAGCCCGAGTCCTGGATGCGATTCCCCGACCGGGATCATCCGACTACTGCGTTCGGCTCGACTTCCACATCCCCTGCCCTCTGAGCTTTTTTGTCGCCGCGGGACATCGGCCCGCGACGACCTGAACTCGCATTGAGAGCGACAACTTATAACGAACGCCAGGTTAACGGTAAACTCAACCAGTGTTCGCCAAAGTAAGGAAGCCGGACCGCCAGCACTCCCCGGCGCGTTGTGCGGAGAATCGCCACTCTCACCGCGAAGCCGTGACGAGGTAGGAGCCCCCCTTCCCGGCCCGCACTCCGATAGCGCAGGTCCACGGCCATGATTTCGAGCAGGGCATCATCCGAGAGGCCAGGGGAAACGCCTCCCCGACTCGTCAACGATCGGGCAAACGCGCGGCCATCGGCGAGTGGTCCCCCCTGCCCCGGCAACGGGTTCATCACCGCGAACGCGGCAAACCTTATAGCGAACTCAGCACCCAGCGATGCCGCCAGAGCCGGCCAAGCGCGACCCATGGAACGCATTCGCTTCGACGCCAGCGACTCGCCCAACGCCTCGATTCGGGAGGCGTCGAAACCCTCGGGAACCGCTCCACTTCCCGTCAGAGCCTGCAAAAAAATCGCTTGCATCGCCGCGAGCCGATCGCGATCTTCCGGCGAAACAACAAAGACATCTCGGTCATTCATCGCGGGATAGGAAAGCTAGGGGGTATGGATCGATTTGAGTTCTCGCGATCAATCCTCTTTCTTCCCCGTGCCAGGGCCGAGGCGATGGCATCCAGCTCGGTGAGAAGTTCGGAATCGGAGGGAAAACGGTCGTCGCGCTCGAGCAAGGCCCCTGGCACGCGGGTTCGCGAGGCGAGCTGTTCGAGCAAGTCGAGCACCGGTCCGGGCGTCGGGAACGTGTGTGTGTCGTGATAGAGTCCGTTGCGATCCACTCCTCCGGCGACATGCACATACGCCAGCCGGTCCAGCGGGAGCCGGTCGAAGAACCCGGCGGGGTCGTCGCTTTGTTCGCCGACCTTGTTCCGGGCGTTGGCATACACGTTCGCCACATCCAGCAGCAGCCAGGCCCCGGTCCGTTCCAGCAGCTCGCTGACGAACTCGGCCTCGGACATCTCGGGATGCGGCCATTCCACCAGGGTCGAGATATTTTCGAGAGCCAGGGGGACGGGGAACGCCTCTTGTGCTTCGAGGACATTCGCGACGAGTACGTTGAGCGCTTCACGCGTTCGAGGCGGCGGCAAGAGATGTCCCGACTCCACGCCGCCCGCGCGGACAAACGCGATGTGTTCGCTGACCAGGGGCGCGCCCATCCGCTCCGCCAGTTTCCCCAGTGCCCTCAATCGCGCCCGATCCGGCCGCTCGGCCCCTGCCAGCGAGAGCGAGAGTCCGTGGGGCACGATGACCACCCCGCGCTCGCGAAGCCGCTCGATCGGCGCGGGGATCGGTCCCTCGGGATCAAAATCCTCGGCGATTACCTCGACAAACCCGAGTGTCGGATGCCGGTCGATCACCAGGGCAAGCTCGGGCCGCCAGCCAATTCCGAGGCCCAGGTTTAGGTCTTTGGGAGTGATCGCGTGTCGCACGCTGGTCATCATGTTATGTCAACCCCCGCAGCCACCACATCCGCCACCCCCACATCCACCCCACATCCGCCTCCCCCGCAACCACTGCCGCTGCCGCAGCCGTGTCCGCCAGCCGAAGGTGGTGCAATCGCCGAATGCAGGGGCAGGAGCGATCCGTGGTTCAGGATACCGAAGCCGAATAGTCCGGTCGCCAGCGCCAGATCCGCGGGCGTGAGCTGCTCCACCCTCGCGGCCCCCGATGTTTTCAACGCCGAATGATCGGCACGAAGCTGTTTCAGCACGCGGTCTCCCAACTGGGTCCGGAACATCGGTTTCAGTAGGAAGATCACCGATATCAGTCCGGTGAAGACGCAGAAGATCACAAGAAGCCCGACCGGCTTCCCACGCGACATCCCGACGCCGACCTTCCAGATCCCGAGCCAAAGCAATGCCCACAGCGGCACCGCTCCGAACATCTTCGCGAATACGGAATTCGTATTCGACACGAGCAAACCTGCCTCGTGGAGCCGTGATTTCATTTCACTCAGCGCGATTGCCGCGCCGTCGACCACCGTCTTGAATTTCTTGTCCCCCGGCTCAATCGCGTCGAGTACGGCTTTTTTCAGCGGATGGATCTTGCCGACCTTATGCCCGTTCTTGATCGTCAGCGTATGCGATTTGGTGTCGGCTTCGACCACCCCGCGTTGAACCAGGCCGGCCACCGCCGCACCTGCCGCAAGCTTCTCGCCCCCTGCGAGATACGCCGCGTCATACGGATCAAACTTCGCCCCACCATTCTTACCGAGCACCTCATCGACGGATCCATCAGGCTGCCGAAATCCGCGCCGAATCATCACCGAGGCGGTGAGGACCATGACGAATCCCACGGCATAAAACCAGAGGAAATGCGGCCCGTGGAACTCAAGCGGATTGATCCCCTCATCACCCCAAAAATCCGCGGCGCGTGCCGCCGAGGGAACCCAAGCGAGAACGAGAACGACGAGCATTCCAGCGATCAAGCGTCGGCTCATGGACGATCTCCGTGATTCCTCTATCGATCCGCGCCCGTATCTTCGCTTCCCGCCGCCAACTATTGGTGTCCATTTGGAGTGCGTGAGCAAGCTCCCGCATTCTACAGGGTGTTTGACGACCATTAGAATTCCCGCCCGTGTTACCTCACTGGAAGATCTTACCTATTTGTGATCGCTTATGAGATCGACGAGAGCCGGGCATCCTGTCCTCAAGGCTCCCTCGCTTGCGATAACTCCGAAGAGCCCGCTCATTCTAGGCGTGAGTTGCCGCCACCAGCGAACGCGTCCTTGGACGCGAGATGTGGGTAAGATCCTGGTGAGGCAACGGCCTCGTTTCGGTAAGAAAAACGATGAGTCAACGCGGGGGGGAATTTTAATGGTCGTTCATCAACCGAGTAACGACGAAAAGGTCCGCGAATCGCGGACCTTTCGAAGCAGAGATTATCGGGAGAGATCATCCGCGACGAGGCTGCCCGCGCCGGGGGACTTGGAGATTCTGTTCAACGCTGCGATCGTCGGCGGATGGCGCGGACGCCGAGGAGAGAGCCGACCAGAACGATCATCATCGTGGTCGTCGGTTCGGGCACCGGAGAGGGTGAGCCGAGCGCTTCCTTGTTGACGAGGTAGTCGTGTCCGTTTGAGCCGATGGCCAGGATGCGTCCCAGGTCGTCGACCTTCACGGCCGAGGTCAGGGTCACGCCGGGCAGCGTTGTGACGAAGTTATTCAGGTTGTCCGTGACACTGGCGTTGGTGCCGTGGGGCAGGCCGGTAACGTCGGAGAAGGCCGCGTAATACCCGGTGCCGGAGGGATTCAGGCTCGTGCCGACGGCCTGTCCGGGGCCATTGATGTCGTTGACCGGCGATTGACCGAGGTGGGTGTACCAGCCACTGCCGACGGGCTCCAACGTGGGGCGGAGGTAATCTCCCAAAGCGGTGCTGTTGCTCGTAATATAGCCCACCCGATGGGAGCCGTCCTGATTCTGCATGGTGTAGACGTAAGAGCTGTCCGGGAGCTGTGAAGGGGTGCTGGTGCTCAGATTAATCGAGGTCACCGGGGATTTGTCGAACGCGTAGACTGCGCTGCCGTCGGCGTTGGCCACGCCGTAGACATGGCCTGCGGAGTCGGTCTTGAGCTGATAGCTGCCACCCAGGTCGGTCGTCGAGAAGAGGGGCGCGGCCACGGGAGCGGCCTCGGTCCTTGAGGCGGTCATCAGGCCCACGAAGGTGATAAACGCGATCCGTGCGGTTTTCATCGGTGTCCCCGAAGTTTGGAAAGAGTGGCTTGGTCGAGGGCGGGAGAATCGGCAAATTCGACTTTTTTGTCAATCGAGATGTAGGTTGTCGCCGATATTCTTTTTTCCAAAGCGTTCCATGTTCCTTGGACAGGGACGGCCGCTTTCCCGGATCTTCCCGGGTCGTGACGGAACTGGGGGACGGGACCCCATAGGAATTTATTTAGGGACAGTTCGCGGACCGTTCGCGCGGCACCCTGTTTCGAGCACGATTCAAGGCGAAAGGTGTCAGCATCCCGGAATCCGCGATGAGCTTCGGCGGATTGGCGTTTTCGGCGAAACGGCGCGTTTTAGGAGGGGCCCGGGAATCACTTTCCGATTTCGGCTTCGATTTTGTAACGATGCTCTGAAGTGCGGGAACTCGCTCTCGCTTTATTCGGCTGTTGACAGCGTCGGCAAGCCGCCGCACTCCATAGGGCCGTCAGCGGAGCCGGGAAGTCATTTTCCGGCCTATTCCTTAAACCCGTCCCCCGTGGATCCAGGCGAAGTTGATCTGGGGCTGTTTGGCAAGCTTTTCCGTGATCTCGTCGGCGAAAAACTTATAGCGATCGGCTTGCTGGCAGAGGTAATCCTGGGCCTTCGCGGCCTTGCCCGTGAGGGAACGGTGGGCGATCCCCCAAGTTGAGACGAGATGTTCGATAATCTCCGCATACGTCAGTGATGTGTAGGCTCCCGTGCGCTGGGAGACCACGGCGAAATGGTCGAAGAGGTCGGGATCTTGGCCGTCGAACATCTTGCGGCCGGGCATGGCGATGATCCC
>JAYVYS010000931.1:0-3760 GCA_043784005.1 Isosphaeraceae bacterium | reverse complement strand
GTTCTTCGCTTTGACTTCTTTCACAGACCCGATCCGGGCCATATCGTCGTACGCGGTCACCTCGGCGCGGATGAAGCCTTTGGCGAGGTCGGTGTGGATCTTTCCGGCGGCGTCAACGGCCGTTCCGCCCTTCTCGACGTTCCAGCCGCGAACCTCCGGCTCGCCCGCCGTGAAAAACGTGATGATCCCGACGGCGTCGTAGGCTTTCCGGATGATGCGATTGCGGCCGAACTCGGTGATTCCCATGTCGGCCATGAAGACTTCGCGCTCCTCCGGGTCGAGTTGCGAGAGTTCCAATTCGAGCTTGGCGTCAATCGCCAAGGCGTCGGGGACCATCTCGAGCAGCTTGGCCGGAAGCTCCTTGCCTTGTTCGACATTCACCACCACGATTTGCGGCTTGTCGGTCAACAGGCCAAACGAGCGCATCGGCTTTTTGTCGTCTTCGGTCAGGCCGAGCGAGGCGATCGGCTCGCCGGCTTCGAGCGCTCCTAAGACCTTCTTGACGATCACGAGCTCTTTAAGCAGAAGCTCGCGGTCCGGTCGCGATTTCTTGGTGTTGGTCTCCAGGCGATCGGCGCGATTGGTGACGACACCGAGGTCGGCGAAGAGCATCTCGTCGCGAAACGCGGCCAGGTCGGCGGCGGGGTCGCCACCACGGAAGGTTCCCAGAACGATCAAAAGCGCATCCCCTTCGCGAATCAATGCGAGCCGCTGGGGATTGTCTCCATGCGAGCCGGGCATGAGGCCGGGCGTGTCAAGCATCTCGACCGTCGCTGGCGTGATCTTCTTGGGTTTGTGCAAGCTCGCGAGAAAATCGAGCCTTGGGTCCGAGAGCGTGGCAACACCGACCTGACCGGCGTGTACCTTTCCCGGATCGGGCGTGGCACCGGTCAACAACTGAAACAATGTGCTCTTTCCACTTCCGGCGAAACCGACGAGACCGACGCGCATGGCCGTTACTTCTTTCTCGAAATCAAGCGGACCCCATAGGCAAAATGGATTCACGCCCGTTGCGGCTCGTTGAGCGTGTTTTCAAGCGCATCCAGGCGAGATTCCAGCGTTTCGGTCGCTCCGGGAGGGAGGTCGCGCTCGCCGAAACGAACGCTGTAGAAGGCATCGACGACCAGCCCGGGAACATCCGCGACGGCTTGAGTCTGTGCCCCACGCTCGCTCAGCAGCGCAGAGGCGTTTCGTGCGAACTCGTATTGAGTCTGGGATTGAGGACGTTCCAGGCCAAGTTTGCCGAGCAACTGGGCCAGCCTACGATATTGAGCCGCGCCCGGCGAGAGGGCGGAATTCTCCTCAATTGGCCCACGGTACCAGCGCCAGAGCTTTCGCCACAGCCATGAGGAAAACCGAAACATCCCCACGAGCATGAAAAGCGGGATGAAGGTGACGAGGAACCCTCGGAGGCTGAAAAACGATTTGGCGTCTGGGAAATGAAGTAGTCCCAGTCCTCTTGAATAGGTCTTTTGAAACCACTGCCCCATGATCACGAATCCGGCCCTCGCCTCGCGGATCAGGCCCCGGATCGGCCCGTAAAGCAAGGCATTCTGTCTTTCAGAATTGTAGCCGACCACGTAAAAAAGCCAGATAAAGCGTATAAAGTCGGAGAACTGTCGAAAATTGCTCCGGAACCCGCCGACCCTTGCCACTGAGGCGTCGCGCTCATTACCGGGCGTCGGGTCGAGGGTGAGCCAGCGGGGAGGCCTCTCGGGCCCCGGTTCGACTCCGAGATAGGCCTCGACCCAGCTATGTGCGTGTTTCTGCCGGACGTTCATGACCATCGCAAGGTCGTTCCAGTCGCCCCCCTTGAAGCCGTTGACCACGCGCGAGGGAATCTCGACCGCGCGTAAGAGCATCGCCAACGCACTTGCGAAATACTCGCAATGGCCTTCCTTGCGGTTCAACAGAAAGTCCAGAACGGGGTCGATGGTTTTGTCGTCACTGTCCAGCTTCAAGGTGTAGCTAAACGTGCCCGAATCGCGCAGATACCACTCCAGTGCTTCGGCTCGCTTGCGAAGGTCGCTTCGGTCCTCCGGGCGAACCCGGCGCGCGATGACTTCTTCGGCGATCGCCTGGAGTCTCGCGCGAAGGTCGTCGGGCATCTCCTTCAAACGCAGTTCGACGTCCGGTCCAGGCGGCTTCTCGCCGGGCTGAGGGATCTCGGTATCGCGGAACGAACGAACCTCGTAATCATAAGTACCGGGCTTTGGATCGTCGCGATAGACGGTTCCGTCGATCGTGTTGACGACGGGTTGGACGCCGCGTGACACGCTGACCTCGACCATCGGACGAATGCCGAAAAGGGCCTTGGAGTCGTTGGCTTCGAGCTTGATTTGTTGTCGGAAGAAGCCTCGCGGAGTGGCCGGCCGAATCGACGCGGTGGGAAAGGTGCCGTTTCCCAACGATCTCTGGCGCTTCCATCGCCCTTTTTCGTAGTGCGCCATGGTCACCCCTCGCCATAAAGGCTCGCCGGGTGGCATGGTCTTGTTCCCCTTCTCATCGAAGGTTTCAACACTCATCACGACCGTGTCGTTTTCAAGGATTTCGCCCATTTGCCCGAGCTGGATTTCCTCGTCGAAACCGGTGAGATGCTGGCCACCGACGTCTTTCCCCTCGGGTTTGGCCATGTTCAAGCTTCGCGGCATCGCCAAGAAGATCACGCCCCCCAGCGCAAGGGTTGTGATCGTGACTCGCAGGGTCGAGAACAGGAACGAAGGGTTGAGCAGTCCGGGATAAAGCTCCTTGGGACCGGCAACCGCTTTCTCGACATTGACGATTTCCTGCGCCCGAACCGCTTCGCGCTGCAAGTTCATCAGACCGAGGACCCAGAGGGTCAGGATCGCCCAGAGAAACAGCATCGCGCCGGTGACGTCGCTCTGGCTCAAGACTGTTCCAACCAGGACCTGAAAGAGTCCGAGGCGGAACATGACTTCATCGCCGCTCGCCGTCTTTCGTCGAAACATGTAGATGACAGTGAAATAGATCAGCCAGTGCCCCAAGGCCAGGACAAGCTGGGTGTCGTCGGACCTCCATTCGACGATTGCCAGCGCGGTCACGATGACGGCGAGGAGGTCGGCCAGGAGTGAGGAAATCCCCAGTGACGGGTCGCGGTCCACCGTGAAGAACGCCAACAGTGATGCGACGGCCACCCCGAACGGATAAATGATTGCCGATCGGTTGTCGAGGACATCAATACTTAGTACAAACGACGCGGACACGAGCATCGCGTAGAAGCTGATGCGGTAGAGGTAATTAAAGCTCACGGCAGACTCCGCTTGGACTCGTTGGTCCTGGCGCCTGAGGACGTTTCCAAGGCCGAGGCGCGTGCCCCCGCGCGCTGGTCTCGGATCGACGACTCCTCGCGATCGGAGGAGACGCTCGATGGATCGCGACGGCAGAGGGTGTTTTCGTTGGAGGTCGCGTGATAGTCGATCAGGTCGGCCAGATCGCCCTTGGACGCATTGAGCAGGATCACGCGGCCGAGCAAGCCGCGATAAGACGTTCCAGAAAGTCTTCGGGAACGTTCCGCCTCTTCGACGAGGTTTAAAGGACGGGTCGAAACCACGACGATCGCAGCCTCGCGGAGGATCGATGGCGGAAGGCTGTCAAGCAAGGTGGAAAGTGTCCCTTCGGACGACGAACGAAGCACTGCGAGCTGTTCCAGAAGCTCATGAAGCAGCTTGACCGACGCCGGTCCCTGACGCAGACCGGTGGTCGCGCCGGTCCAACCGACGAGGATTCGTCGGCCGGATTT
>JAYVYS010000930.1:0-2675 GCA_043784005.1 Isosphaeraceae bacterium | reverse complement strand
GGATCAAAGCCGCGAATGGGCCTGATCGACCGATTGCCGAACTGTTCGCGGAGTGGCAAAGCCCCACATACCCTTTTGTCATTGACAGACTGGGACTAGCGTCGTCGGGCTGGTTTCCCAATGGACGGCTCAAAGGATCGTCCAACACGCCGATTCTCGAGCGAATTCGCGAGTCGGGACTTGAGCTTCGTCCAATCGGCGGGGCAATTGTCGTCACAACCTCATCCGAGCCTCTGTCAATCGGCTGGGAGGTCGCAACCCATGCCGCATTGGCCACCGGCTCCGACATGCTGAATCGCCTTCAAAGCCTTGACCGATGGATCGCGACCCCAACCCTCTTCGATGCCGCGCCAGACGGCGCGACGGCCGACCCCCGACCTGGGCCAGGTTGGAAACTTGTCCGACTCATTCCTGACACGGCCGTCCAAAGCGCTGAGGTCTCGGTTCGGCTCATCGATCCGCTTCCGAGCCGGAACCTCTCAGTTGTCGTGGCGGTCATTGTTCTCTTGTTCGGATACCTTGTTCACAAGATGGCTCGTCGCCGACGTGCTCAAATACTCTCCATGATCGTCTTGGCAATGATCTTCGTTTATGCACTCGATCTCGACCCCGGACTCAGACAGGGCTTACTGGCTGGCAGTTGTGGGGTAGCACTTCTCTGGGCCGGTCAGGCATGTCGGCGAAAAGTCGCCACTCGGTCTCTTTCGGGATCGAGTCCAAGCCGGGTACGAATCGCGGCGGCCTTTTTGATCGTCATCGCCGCCCTGCCGATGGTGCTCGGCGCTGAGTTGGTTGGTCCGGTCGCACCGATCTTGGTCCTCCTGCCATACGACCAAATCCCCAAGCCCGGCGATCGCCCGACTCGTGCGATTATGAGGCTCTCCGACTTTGAACGCTTAAACGAGAGGGCGTCAGCACCCGTTAAATCCTTGATTCCCCCGATCGTCGCGACCAAGGTTGAACACCACGCGGGAAAGCGGCTGGGCGAGTCCTTTGTACTCGAAACGCGCTGGGATCTCGATGTTCAAGCCGCCGGATCATGGTCGTTCCCCATGTCGGGCTCATCCGACTTGACCGTTACGATCGACGGCAGGCCGGCATCACTCAGAATTGAACCGGGTTCCACTCTGGCCACGATCCTGTTTCCCAAACCGGGGGTCTTCCGGGTTGTGCTCCAGCGCCGCGTTGAGACGAAGCCGCACGGACCCACCGGGCATTCCGCCGTCATCCGCGTGCTCCCGTCGGCGGTGGCCACTTGGGACATCGATCCAGACATCACCATGTCGGGTCTCCAGGCGTCGAACTTACTCGACAGTGGCCAAGGTGCGTTAGCAATCGGGCCAACCGACCGACTCGACCTGGCATGGGGGGCTGTTGTGCCACCCGCTCCCCGCGATCTCCAAGCACTTCTGCTCTGGGATGCCGAACCTTCAGGGGATCGCTTGAGGGTCCGACTTCGTGCCAGCGACGGCGAACCACTCAACGAAATCCGCCTGGGTCTGGATCCCGGCGTCATTCGCCGATCCGTGCGGCATTCGGGCACGCTCGTTAATGAAGCAATCCTTCCAACGGCGGAAGGGACGGAATGGATTGGCGTATTCGAGATTTCTCCGACGGATTCCGCTCGCGACAAGCCAATCGAGTTGGAATTCTGGCGACCGTTGACCACTCAGACAGGGCCTCGACGTGGCCCTGGACTTGAGCTGCGTGGCGGAGGCAGATTAAGTGGCCTTATTGCACTCCGGCGACCGGGGAATTGGTCGGGACGGTTGAACAGCCCGGGTCCATTCGGGATCGTCCCCGACTTCGAATTTGTGCGTGCCTGGGGCGAGCTTCCCTCCGAGCCTTTAACGCTTGCGGGCGTTGTTCGATTCCATGCGCGTGCCGATGTTTCCGCAAGACTCGAACCGACCCCCGACCGTTATCTTGCTCGCTCCGACCTCCGAGTGAGTCCCCACCCGGGTCGCCTTGATTGGCAGCTCGAAACCAAGCTCACGACCCTCTCGGGACCTGCGTTCACAACCGAACTCTCCATTGACCCAGCCCTTCAGGTGGTTCAGGTTGAGGCATCGGGACTGACATATTGGTCCCGTCCGCAAGGTGATCGGCTCAAGCTCCGTTTTGACTCCTCCCCCGGACTGGAACGGGTCGTTCGAGTCCTGGGTTGGATTCCCACGGAAAATTCGCTCATGACCATTCGTTGGCCTCGTTACGATTCGGCGAGTGAAGAAACTGGCCGACTTCAGATGGTCGCGGAGTTTGCCGTGACTGTCGAAGCCACCGGACTCAGGCGCGAGGCGAAGGACATCTACCGGTTGACTCAGTTTGATCAGCCGATCGGACTCCGTTACGAGTTCCCGCCGACACGGGCCGAGGTAAATGCCCACGCCTTCCTACTGATTGAGCCTCACACTTATGAGTGGATCAATGTTCTGGATTACACCTTTCTCGATGGTCCATGTGAATCCATCCCTCTGCAATCGCCCGCGGCTTGGGTTGGTGAGTTGAGCGCGGAGATCGACGGAGTTCCGACCGAGTGGAACTCGCTCCGTGAGGGATTGGCGACTCACAAGGTCTTGAAGCCTGGTAAGCCGCTCTGGTCACGAGCACGGGTGACGGTTCGCGGTCGAACACCACGCGTCGCGGGCCAGTCATTCAGAGTCCCGGAATTGATT
>JAYVYS010000929.1:0-3843 GCA_043784005.1 Isosphaeraceae bacterium | reverse complement strand
TGCCGTCTTTGTCTTTGGCGACTCGGGGCTGGGCATTGTTCCGATGCCAGAGGGCGCGGATATGGCGAATCTCGCCGAGATGTCCGTTCTGTACCAGGTAGTTCGCGTTATCGTAAAGGACCGAGTAGTGCCGCTGGTGGCCGATCGCGAGGAGCTTGTTGGTCTCTCGGGCAACGCGGCACATTTCTTTGCACTCGGTGACCGAGTGCGCCATCAGCTTTTCACAGAAAACGTGTTTGCCGGCCTTCATCGCCTCAATGGCGACCGGGGCGTGGAGCCAGAGAGGTAGGGCGATGACGACCATCTCGACATCGGGGTCGGCAAGCATTTCCTTCTGGTCGGCGTACTTCTTGAGGGCATTGGCGTCGTTGGCCCCGTACTGCTTATGGGTCGTGAATTCCTTTACCGCCCGTTGTTGCTGAGAGGGTCGGATGTCGCAGAAACCGATGAAATTGAGGTATTCGCGATTGTGGTCGCGGATCATCGCCTGGCAGCCTTCGTTCCCCGTGCCGATGATCGCGGCGCGGACGGGCGGCTTGTCGAGTTTGTTGTATCCGAAATAAAACGCACCCAAAGCCGGCGCGGTCGCGGCGGCCTTGAGAACGTCGCGGCGAGTCATCCCCAGCGCCCGGTCGGCGTTATCGCGACCCAGGGCACGCTGCTCGGGGGTCAGGTTCGTCATCGCTCAACTCCCCTACCTTAGTGAGAAAGAAGGACCGGGTCGATTTCGATTCGTCAACAAAATCAAGATGCCACGTTTCGACGTCTTCGACGACCGAAAAACAGCGCGTCCAGACCCACCCATTGCCCGGTCGGCAAGAAAACGAGGGCAAGGCATGCGATCGCCTCGACCATGTTCTTGTCGACGATGAAGTAATGGCCCTCCCACTTTGGACTCTCAGGGAGGCCAGGCCAGGGGGGGATGCAGAAATAGATGTTCAAAAGGAAGACCGCGGCGCCGAGGGCGGAAAGTCGGGTCAGGAATCCGAGAATCAAGCATAGGCCAATCAGCCATACGCTGTAAGTCACGACCTTGTTCATGTAGTCGAACGGCCTCATCGGTGGCACATAGGGGCCTGCCGACCTGACCTGCTCGGGGGTGGCGAGCTTGATGACCGCTTCGCGTAGAGCCGAGGCCCTCGCGTCGACTTCCTTGGTAAGGTCCTTACGGTCCGCATCGAGATCCTTGCGACGAGCCCAAGCGCGTTCACGTTCGAACGACATCGCGCCGGATTCGCGCTCAATTTTCTGGACAGCGCGGAGGTCGTGATAATACTTTTGACGCTTTTCTTTGTTCTCGCGATCGAGAAACCAGGTATCGGCAAACAGCGCGGCCTTGTCCAACTCGGCGTTGGCCTTGCCACGTTGTTCTTCGTTGTAGCCGAAGTGAGTAAAGATCTGGCCGATGTCGTTCGTCCACGATTCTTTGAGACGCTCGGGAACCATCTTGGCCAGTCCGTTCACGTCGGGAACCATTCCCCGGAAGTACGGGGCGAGGGGACCGGTGGCGTTGCGAAGATACACTTCGGCCGAGAACGGCTTGTCTCCGATCCGGTAAGACTTGACTTTCTCCCAGCCCTCGGTGTGGAAGTGCCAGCCGATCGCCACCCGGAGCAAGACGAGAAAGAACGCGGCCCAGAATCCCGGGTAATAGATTTGTCGCGAGGCAGCCAGGGGAGTGCTCCTTCTGAGGACCGATCAAAGGATCGCGGACCGATAGCCAACCCATCTACAAAAACTCAACTTACATCCCGTTGAAACTCGTCGGGTCCGAGGCCGAACGTCTGGAGTCTAGGGGAACGGTCAGCCTTCCCTTCCTCGACAAAAATCGCCGCGAGCTCGGGATTCCTGGCTACAAGCGTCGATGCGGCGTCGGGGCCGAGAAGATAAAAAGCGGTTGATAGGGCATCCGCCTCTGCGGCCGTGGGGGCGAGAACCGTCACGCTCGCCGGGCCCGGGGCGGGGGCTCCGGTTCTTGGGTCGAGGATATGCCCGTAGACATGACCGTCGGCTTCAAAACGTTGAAAGCTGTTACCGGAGGTGCCCATCCCTCGGTTCCGGAGCTTCAAGATTCCGAGCGGCCGATCGGGGTCGAACGGGTTCCTGAGAGCGACCTGCCAGCGTCCTCCGAACCTGCCCGGAGGCGATCCCAGCGCGTAGAGGCTCGATCGCCCGCCGTGAACGAGCGCCGTGGTCGGCCACCAATGGTCGCGGATCAACCCAGCGACGCGGTCGAGGGCGTAGCCTTTTCCGATGCTTCCCAAATTGATCACGATGCCGGGTCGGTCGAAGGAAACGGTTTTATTCGCCGGATCGAGATGAAGGTGGTGATAGCCGGTACGATCACAAGCGTCAGCGAGTGTCTCGGGATCGGGGACGTGTTTGGGACCTCGGAAAAAGCCCCAGGCCTCGGAGAGGGCCCCGGTGCTCACGTCGTACGCGCCGCCGGTTTCTCTGGAAAGTCGCTGTGCTCGTTCGAGAAGCGCGAAGAGACCTGGCTCAACGGTGACAGGGCCGAGGTGGGCACTCGCGTTCAGGACACTGACCTCCGAGTCGTCGCGATAAATCGTCAGCTGAGCTTCTAGGGCTTCGATCAGGTTGAGCGCTCGTTCGGCAAGGTCGGACCCTGAAGGGATGCGGGCTCCAAGTCGGACCTCGAAATAGGACCCCATCGCCGGGCGACTGGCCCGGAGCAGGTCGTCGCTCGCGACGTCCTTTGTCGCGGAAAAACGTCCGTCGCCCGCGTGAAGAGAAGACGCCGATCTCCGGAAGCGAAGCAGATCGCGGCGATTTACGTGATGACTCGGAGGTTTCACGGGGTGCCTCGCCTTGGCTGGAACCGTCATCGCCGCCGGGACTTCAGGAGTCGGCCGAGATCCGACTCAGCCATGATGCTCCCTCTGGCCACCATTCTGAGTATACCCGAACTCATCCCGCCGAAAAGAGGGTAACGCCGACCCCACGGTGTCCTAGGTTTCCGAAGGGAACATCGCGGGATGAATTCAACGACGATGGAGACAGGGACGATGTCGCGACGATGGATGCCCGGTGTCCCCGACCTGGTCTTCGGTCTCGTTCTCACGGCGACCCTCGTGGGTGGTCGTTACCGGCTCTTAAACGATCCCGGCACGCTTTGGCATGTCCGCCTCGGTCGCGACATTCTCCAGACCGGGACGATCCCTCGGGTCGATACCCTAAGCTTCTCTCGCGCCGGCCAGCCCTGGGTGGATCAATCGTGGCTCTTCGACGTGGCCTTGGCGTGGCTTGTCGACTTTGGCGGCTGGTCGGCGGTGTGCATCCTTTTCGCGCTGACGATCGCGATGGTCTATGCCCTGCTCGCGAGGGGGCTTTTGCTGGATGGATTCGCCCCGATGCCGGTGATGGTGGTGGCGATCTTCGCGACGGGGATCGGCGCGATCCATTTCCTGATCCGCCCCGTCGTGCTTACGCTTCTGCTTGTTTATCTCACCTTTCGGCTCTGCCAGCATCAGCACGAGCGCGGGGGGATTCGCGTGTTCTTGGTGCCGTTGTTGACGATCCTTTGGGCAAACGTCCACGGCGGGTTTTTGGCGGGGCCGGTGATCGTTTTAACGGCGGGGCTTGGCCATGCGATCTCGGGACGGTGGGACGCGGCACGTCGCAATGCGGTGGGGCTTTTCATTCTGGCGGGAGGGTTGTGTTTCGCCGCCGCGCTGATCAATCCGTTCGGCCTCGACCTCTATCGCCATGTGGGTCGGTTGTTGTTCTCGAGTGGTGTTACGGAGTTGATTGAGGAGTATCAGCCGATCCCGTTCGGTAAGCCGGATATGCGGGTGTACGAATGGGTCTTGATCGCCTGGCTGG
>JAYVYS010000928.1:0-4496 GCA_043784005.1 Isosphaeraceae bacterium | reverse complement strand
CCGATCGAGCCCTTTCTCTCGGATCAGTGGTTCGTGCGGATGGGCGATGAGGCCGATGGTACGCCCGGCTTCGCCCAGCAAGCGATCGACGCGGTGACCTCGGGCAAGCTCAAGATCACTCCCGAACGTTACGCCAAAAGTTATGCCGACTGGCTCGGTGAAAAGCGCGATTGGTGCATCAGCAGGCAACTCTGGTGGGGACACCGGATTCCCATCTGGCACTGTGCGACTTGCTCCGAAGCCGACCTCAAGAAGGCATTCTCCGATCGTCAAGACGTTTGCTGGACCCCCGGAGAGACCGGCGGCTGGCTCGTCTCCTCAGAGAGTGACCTCGCCGCCGACGCGCTCGGTTCTCACCACATTTTGGAACAAGATCCTGACGTCCTCGACACATGGTTTTCCTCAGCACTTTGGCCGCACTCAACGCTTGGCTGGCCTGAGCAGACGCCGGAACTCAAGAAGTTTTATCCGACCAGCGTCCTCTCGACGGCCCGCGACATCATCACGCTCTGGGTCGCGCGGATGGTCATCTTCGGTCAGTTCAATATGGGAGACATCCCCTTTAAAGATGTGTATATCCACCCCGTCATCCTCGACGGCAAAGGGGAACGGATGTCGAAGTCGAAGGGAAACGGCGTCGATCCCGTCGACATCATCGACCTTTATGGCGCGGACGCTCTGCGATTCGGCCTCGCGTCGCTCGCGACCGAGACGCAAGACATCCGCGTGCCCGTGGAAAAGCTGAAACTCCCTGATGGTCGACAAGTAAACAGTTCCGAACGGTTCGAACTGGCGCGACCATTCGCGAATAAGTTCTGGAATTCGGCCCGATTCGCGTTGATGAACCTCGAAGACTTCGACCCGAACGCACTTGTCGGCGATGGGCTGATCCTGTCTTGCGCTGAGGATGTCTGGATTCTGGGGCGACTCAAAAAGACCGCCGAGGACGTTACCGCCGGGCTCGAAAACTTCCAGTTCGCAGAGATCGCTCGCACGCTTCGCGACTTTACCTGGAACGACTTCTGTGACTGGTATCTCGAATTCGCTAAACCACGATTACGCCAGGGCGACGAGCCGAGACGGGTCGCTCAGAGTGTTCTCGTCATGGTTCTCGACGGCCTTTGCCGCCTCTTGCATCCGATCATGCCCTTCGTGACCGAACAAGTCTGGCAGGCCTTGAATCAGGTCGCGCCTCGGCGGCTGAACCCCGACTCATTGGCATGGGAGCACGCGACGGAGAGCGTCTGCATCGCCCCATGGCCCGTTTACCACCACCGGTTGGCCGCTCAACCGAGCGTCGAGTCAACCATCGCCCAGTGGCAGGAAAAGACGGCCGCTCTGAGAAACCTTCGTGCCGAACGTAACATCCCGCCCGCCGCGAAGATCAAACCTCTGATCGTGGCCTCGGGCGAAGTGGCGAAGGCCCTTCAGAAGGGCGCCCCACATATTCAGTCGCTCGCCAACGCTGAGTCGCTAGGGATCGTCGAGTCGGCCGAGCGTCCCGCGGGTGCTGCGGTGGTGGTCCTGGGTGATGCCGAGATCATTTTGCCGCTGGAAGGCCTGATCGACGTCGAAGCGGAGAAAGTCCGGCACAAGAAAGCCCTGGCCGATATCGACAAACAGCTCGCTGGCCATCAAGGAAAGCTCCAAAACGCCTTGTATGTGGCGAATGCTCCGGCAGCGGTCGTAGAGCAGACCCGCGCGAAGGTCGACGAGCTGATCGCCCAGCGTGCGGCGGTGTTTGCACTTCTGGAGGAGAGATGAGATCGTGGTCACGGGTCGGCCGCGTTGACGCCCTCGACATGGCTCTTTATGATCGTTACGGCGTGATGGGCTCGAAACCTTGAGACGTCGAAAGTGCGAACAGAACGCGACGCAACGGGACAAGGGGGGAGACGACTGCCGTGGCCGTGCAGATGGAACTTACGCGGATCATCATCAACGAGAACAACGAACAGCAGATCATCTTCCTCAAGGAGGTTGACGGTGATCGGAAGTTTCCGATCGTGATCGGCATTTTCGAAGCCACGAGCATCGATCGGCGAGTCAAAGGGCTCCCGGCGCCTCGGCCTTTAACCCACGACCTATTGGCCAACACCATAGAGTTGCTGGGCGGCGAACTCCAAGACATCTTTATCAGCGAGCTTCGCGACCACACGTATTATGCGAAACTTCGGATTCGTCATGAAGGAGAGACCGTCGAAGTCGATTCACGACCAAGCGACGCGATCGCGGTCGCCGTTACGGTCGACGTGCCGATCTTCGTCGCCGAAGATGTCCTCGACGAGATCTGTCGCGAATGAACCTTCGATGATCCGGAACCGTCGAAAAATTCGGAGGGGTGCCAGAGTGGCCGATTGGGACGGTCTTGAAAACCGTAGTACCCGCAAGGGTACCCAGGGTTCGAATCCCTGCCCCTCCGCTTCCGTCAGACTCGAACGAATCGACCGCTGGCTCAGGCACGGGCCTGACCACGTGAGTTGAGAGCAACCTTCCCCCCGAATAGGGAGCCCAACGGTCCTTCCCCTGGTAGTCCCGGTCTCGTCCCGCCGTTCTTCTAAACGTCCTGGATGTCGTTAGCATTTGACGACTTCTTTCGACCACGTTTCTCTGGTTGCGGGCTGGCCGAAAGGAGCGGGGCGGTGAGAGCTTCGTAACGGGCGAAGAGATGTCCCACGCGCTCACGGTCGCTCTTGAACGGCTCCGTGCGATAGTAGCGATCCACGGCGCGATCGAGCACGCCATGAGCGTTGGCAAGCGTCGCGGGCATCGTGAGCGGATCGTAGAGATCGGCCAGGGTGGATGTCCCGCTCGGCGGGGGGAAACGGTGTGCGGGCGGCAAGCACGGCGGCGGCGGTCACGGCGAATTGACGCTTCGGGGTGGCGTTGGTGGGCCAAGGGAAGTTGTTGTAGACGAGTCCGGTGGAGTAGCGGTAATCACGCTTCAAACGTCCGGCCACTGTCGCATCCAGGCCATGTGCATTCGCGAAGTCAGCACACCAAATGTAAAGCGAGATGCATTTGGAACAGTGTAGAGCAGATTGCTGGCGATCACATCGGCGTTTAGAAATCCGATTGGGATATACTCGCGGGTTATAGTGATCCCCCAATACTGGACAGCCCCAGGGGCCTGTATTTGTTATGGTCCTCCCCCGAACTATCTGCCTTGGAGTCCGGCTCGGTAGATCTCTCCCGGGGTCCGGTATCCCAGCGACTGATGGGGGCGATCTTCGTCGTAGAACCGGAAGTAAGCCCTCAGGCCTGACTCCAGGTCGGGAACACAGTCATAGTTCTTGATATAAATGTCTTCGTATTTCACACTCCTCCAGAGACGTTCCACGAACACGTTGTCTAGCGCCCGACCCCGACCGTCCCGGCTCACCGCCGCCCCGGCCGACTTCAGTCGACCGGTGTACTCTCGCGACGTGAACTGCGACCCCTGGTCGGTGTTGAAGATCTCCGGCCGGCCCCGCGACAACGCCTCGTCCAGCGCCTCCAAACAAAACTCCCCGTCCAGCGTGTTCGACAGCCGCCACGAGAGCACGTATCGACTGAACCAGTCGATCACCGCCGTCAGATACATGAAGCCGTGACGCATCGGCACGTAGGTGATGTCGGAACTCCAGACCTCGTCGCTCCGGGTCAACTCCCGGTCTCGGAGCAGGTAGGGATAAGCCTTCGCTCCCGCTGCCGCGATGGTGGTTCGCCGTCCGGGGAAGAGCCCTTCCAAACCCATCACCCTCATCAAACGTTGGACCCGCTTGCGGTTGACCGTCTCCCCGGCCCGCCCCAAACACGCCGTCATCCGCCGACTGCCGTAAAACGGCGTCTTGAGATATTGCTCATCGATCCACCGCATCAGCCGCAGGTTCTCCGCCGACTCGACGGCCGGCCGGAGGTAATAGGTCGAGCGGTTGAGGTCGAGGAGTTCGCATTGTCGCACGATGCTCGGAGGACGACGATCGGCCGCCACGAGTTCCCGCTTGGCGTCAAGCGCCGCGGGCAACGCTTTTTTTTGAGCCACTCAACTTCCATGTTGAGCCGGCCGATCCGCTCGTAAAGTTCGGACTGGATGGCTGGGTTCTCGTCGCGGTCGCGGCGGCGTCCGTCTCGGAAAAGAGATTCGACGCCCTCAAGGAGTTGTTTCTTACACTGACTGATCTGGACGGGACGGACCTGGAACGCCTTCGCCAGTTCGGCGACGGTCTTGGTCTGCCTGGCGGCCTCCAAGGCGACTTTAAGCCTTGAAGGCGGCGGAATGCCGCTTGCGCTTGCCGGTCATGACACACCTTGGGATGAATCAGCGACGTTCGATCAGTATAACATCCCGAGCTGTTCAGTTTCAGGGGACCACTATATTCTTCAAATGGATCAAACAAAATTTGCATATCAAATCCTTTTACGGAACGAGCGACAACGCGGTAAGAACTCAAGTGTGGATCGCGATCAGCGTTTACGTGCTCGTGGCCATCATCAGGAAAGAAACCGGAGTCGAA
>JAYVYS010000927.1:0-6839 GCA_043784005.1 Isosphaeraceae bacterium | reverse complement strand
CGGTCGCGCCGTTGGGATCGATGTCGGTGTAGCAAGTCGCTCCGTAATCTGCCAGTCCGTAGCCCTGACCGAACGTGGCGGTGATGGGATCCTTGGGATCAACGCCATCCCGGCCACCGTTTGGTTCTCGAACCGAGGAGGGGCAGATGAAATTCGGCACGACGGTGGCGCAGCCGGTGTAATTCATCCCGGTTGCTTCGTTGTAATCCACGCTGAAATTCAAGGCGTTGAACGACGAGCCGCCTTCCTGGTAGGGAAGAAGTCGGGCCAGGGCGCTCCAGCCGCCATCGACGAACTGCGTGCCGAGCGTGGTGATGTTGGTCGACTCGCCAGCGGGCGGAAACGCGTTGACCGAGCTTTCATAGTTGTGCAACGCCAGCCCGAGCTGTTTAAGATTGTTGGTACACTGGGCGCGGCGAGCGGCCTCACGAGCCGACTGCACGGCGGGAAGTAAGAGCGCGATGAGCACGGCGATGATCGCGATGACCACCAAAAGCTCAATGAGCGTGAAGCCTCTTGACGACGAAGAACGAACGCGCTGACTCATGTGTCAATCTTCCTACAAAAATCAAGAATTGCGACAGCCATCCGGAACATCCGGTCGGCATGAATGGCATCATCGAATCCCGTTCAATCACGCACCCGGGACAACGCGGCGGGTGCGACCAAGCTTGAGGCGTTCTTCGCGGCGAGCTTGAACGGCTCGATCGTATTCTCCCCAGACTTCACGGTCACTTTGAGTCCGGATGAGTCTTCATCGGAATAGGCAAGTGGAAAGGGAAGCTTGGCGCCCGCCTTGGGCTTGGCCGCCGAGGTGCCGGGTCCGAGGTCGTGCTCGATACGCACCTTGTATTCACCCGCAGGCGCGCCGTCGCCTTGTTCGCCCGAACTGAGCGTATACGAGCCATCCGTGCCGATTTTTCCGTTTGGCGAGATCCCCATCGTCGATGAGACGAAAACCACGCGACCGGTGGTCAAAGGCTTTCCGTCATCAAGAACAACTTTCCCTTTGACCGGATTGAGGGACAATGAAGCGGGGGCTTCAGAGGCTCCCCCACATCCCAGCGCGAGCCCCGTGACAACGACTGCGGACAGGTTCATGTAGATTGATCTTTGAAACATGCTTCTCTCGGTTCTGTTCATGACACTTCTCACAGCAGACCATCTCATGATTGGGCCTCGGCACACTTCCGAGAGATCATCATGCAGCCGGGTTGGACCGGCGGGAGGTACTGTCCTCCTGGTCTTCGCGCCCTCGTGGGGACCGCTGTGCGGGCCGTATCTCCAGGCCCGGTCAAATGATGGCCCGCATCGCCGACTCTACGCCCACTGGCCCACTCGCTGAGAGCGATCTGGCCTACGGAGGCGAGATTATCGCCAGACAATTGCGTGAATCCTAATAAATCATGAGTGAAGATCTAAAGGTTTGCTTGTCGCATCACGTGCGAAACCACGATGGTTTTGATAAACGCACGTCTCGGATGAGAGCGACGGGGGATCGCACCGCGTCTCTCGAATTATAGAGAGATTCGACAGCAGCGCATGAAGATCTGGTGAATGATCCGTGAAGTCTTCCCGCGTGAGGCGGGAGGTTGCTTTGGAGGGGGCTCTGGAAGTGGGGGAACGTCCATTACGACTCGGGGTCGTCGGGCTCGTCGGGGAAATCGGCTTCCAGGCGAGCGGCGACGAGGGCAGGGACGGCGGCCTCAACACGCGCCGTGGCACCTTTATGCCCCACGAGGCGGACGTTGCCCGCGCGGACCGTTGATTCCAGGTCCGAGATCATCGTGTCGTCAAAGCGGATCTTGAGCGCGGGGCCGACCCGGTAGATCGCCCTGCGAACGCCGGAAAGACCCATCAGTTCAAGGTAAACGTCCAGATTCCCTGGTCGCCGACGGATCATTCGCAGTAATCGTTCGAGGTCGCCGGGCTCCTCGATCTCGCCTTTCCGCAGGGTAACCACGACACCTCGGGACAGCTCTCCCGGAGCATCCGCAAGCGGAATGATCCGGTTCAAGATCAGCTCGGCGGGGTCGCGACGACGATCAAGTGTGCCTCGGACGAAACCGATCGTGTCGTTCTTCAGTATCGTCTCGAACTTCGCGAACTCTTCCGGCCAGAGCATCGCTGGGGTGGATCCTGTGAGGTCCTCAAACGTGAGTTTCGCCATGCGTGTCAGGCCCGAGCGACTCTTCGAGACACTCTTCAACTGAACCCCGGTGATCATGCCGCCCAGGATGACTTCGGTCTTCTCGGCGACCGCGCCAAGCTCGCAGACCCGGTGGGTGGCGAGCGCCCCGAGTACCGACGCATGTCGCGTCAAGGGATGACTCGACATATAAAAACCAAGGACTTTCTTTTCCTCGGCGAGTTTTTCGACGTCGGGAAGCTCGGGAAGGTCGGGCAGGCTCGAAACCGCGCTCCCCTTGGAGGCACCGTTGCCATTGGTCGTTGAGAGCGATTCGGGGGGGGCGGCGGCGAACATATCGAAGAGGCTTTTTTGGCCGCGTTTGCGATCTTCTTGAGCGGTCTGGCCCGCCTGCGCGGCTCGCGGCAGTACGGCAAGCCACTGACTCCGTCGACCACCAAGGCTATCAAACGCACCCGCTTTGATCAGTGCTTCCACGCAGGCCTGGTTCACGGTCCCCATCGGCACGCGCTCAAATAAGTCATCGAGCCCGCTGAAGGGACCGCCGGTCTTCCTTGCTTCGACAATCGCGTCCACCGCCTTGAGACCCACTCCTTTGATCGCCGCCAGGCCGAAATGGATCTTGCCCTCCTCGGCTTCTTTGAAGCTGGCCTCGCCTTCATTGATATTGGGTGGAAGGACTTCCAGGCCCATTCGCCGGCAGTCTTCGATGTGCTCGACGAAATACTTTTCGCGCTCCGCGCCGTCCATCTCGGAAGAGAGTAACGCCGCCATGAAATCGGTGGGATAATGGGCTTTGAGATAGGCGGTCTGATACGCGACAAGCGCATAGGCAGTGGTGTGCGACTTGTTGAAGCCGTAGCCTCCGAAGAATTCAATCAGCTCGAAGATTTTCCCGGCCTGCGACGTTTCGAGTCCGCGCTGCGTCGCGCCCGAGACAAAATCCTTTCGCCCTTCGGCGATCACTTCCGACTTTTTCTTCGAGATCGCTTTGATGGTGGCGTAGGCTTTGGAGAGATCGATCCCGCCGAGCCGGTTCAAGATCCGCATCACTTGTTCCTGGTAGACCATGACGCCGTAGGTCTCTTCAAGAACCTCTTTCATGACAGGATGTTCGTAGGTCGCCTGCTCGCGTCCATGCTTGCGGTTCACATAGGTGTCGACCATGCCACCGTTGAGCGGACCCGGACGATAGAGGGCGAGGAGGGCGATGAGGTCCGCGAAGCGGTCCGGCTTCATCTTCACGAGGAGGTCGCGGATACCCGCGCCGTCAAGCTGAAAAAGGCCCTTCGCCTCGCCGCGTTGCAAAAGCTTGTAGGTCGCCTCGTCATCGAGCGGAAGCGCGAAGATGTCAAGCGGCTCGCCGCGTTTTTGCTCGATGAGTTTCACGGTGGTGTCAAGGCTCGTGAGGTTCCTCAGACCGAGGAAGTCCATCTTCAAAAGCCCGGCTTTCTCAACGTCACCCATCTCCCATTGAGTGCTGACGACTTCTTTATCTTTGTCTTTGTTGGGAACCCTCTGGAGCGGCACCATATCGGCCAGCGGCCGGTCCGCGATGACGACCCCGGCGGCATGCGTGCCCACGTTGCGCACGGTCCCTTCGAGCCGGCGCGCGAAGTCCATCAGGCGGCCGATCTCGGGGTCTTCGTCGCAGAGCTTACGGAGCGCCGGCTCTTCTTTCAGGGCGTCTTCCAGCGAGATGTTCAGCCGGGTCGGGATCAGCTTGGTGACCTGATCGACGCGCAACAGGGGGATATTGAGCGCACGGCCGACGTCTTTGAGCGCGGCTTTCGCGGCCATCGTCCCGAAGGTTCCGATCTGCGCCACGTTCGCCGCGCCGTATTTTTGGCGGACGTACTCGATGACTTTGGATCGACGTTCTTTGCAGAGGTCGATGTCGATATCGGGCGCTTCCGATCGATTCGGATCGAGGAATCGCTCGAACAAGAGATCATATTTCAGCGGACAAACGTGGCTAAGTTCGAGGAGATAGCTGACCAGCGCGCCGCACGCGGAACCACGGGCACTGCTGGGAATCCCTTCTTCCCTGGCGAATCGAACGAAGTCCCAGACGATCAGGAAGTACGACGCGAACCCCATCCGGTTGATGATCCCAAGCTCGTGTTCCAGACGTTCGCGCGCCGCGGGGGGAGGAGTTTCGCCGTAACGCTTGATCATCCCTTCTTCGCAGAGCAAGCTGAGGAATTCCTCGGGAGTCTTCTTACCGGGAGGCGTGAACGACGGGAAGTGGCGCTTTCCCAGGCCGAAGCTCTCATAGTTCGGCTCGACGAGATTCGCGATCTTCAGCGAGTTCGCCAAGGCCTCGTCGTGGCCGGGCATCGCCTCGTACATCTCACCGGGAGATCGCAGGAAAAACTCCTGGGTCTCAAACTTCATCCGATTGGGATCGTCGAGGGTCTTTCCCGTGTTGATGCAGAGCAAAACGTCGTGCGCCGGGGCGTCTTCTCGGGTCAGGTAATGGGCATCGCTGGTGGCGACCAGCGGCAAGCCCATCCGGTTCGCGATCTCGACGGCGCCTTTCTCGCAATCGTGCTGGATGCCGACGCCGTTGTTTTGAATCTCGACGTAAAAGTTTTCTTCCCCGAAGATTTTTTGATACCAGGCGCACAGCCGCTCGGCCTCGTCGCGCTTGCCGTGAAGGATCAGATCGGAAAATTCGGACGAGGCGCACCCGGAAAGACAGATCAAACCTTCCGCATGCTGTTCGAGGATCTCTTTGTCGATCCGAGGCTTGTAATAGAAGCCTTCGAGGAACGACTTTGACGACAGACGCATGAGGTTGCGAATGCCTTCACCTGTCCGGGCCAGGAGCGTCAGGTGAAACGAGTGTTCATTGCCGCTGACGCCTCCGCCGGATCGGTCGGTTCGACGACCCGGCGCGATATACGCCTCGATCCCCACGATCGCCTGAAACGCATTCTCCTTCGCCTCAAGGAGAAACTCCATCGCCCCATACAAGTTTCCGTGGTCGGTGACCGCGAGGGCGGGCATTCCCAGGGCCTTCGCGCGGGTCACGAGGTCGGGAATCTTGCTCGCTCCATCAAGGAGACTGTAATGGCTGTGGCAGTGAAGGTGGACGAAAGGCTGGCTCGCCGTGGACATGGATCGCAATGCCTCGTTCTATCCCCAATTCCCCTCAAGGAGGCATGGCGAAGCGCTCGCCATCGACCTTGGAACCCGATCCGATCCTATCACAAAACGCGCCCCGTCGCGTGACGGTCGAACAGCTTGTCGTCGGCCGGCGATCGGGTCGAGGGAGGCAAGTCCCCTGTCCACAAACGACTTGCGGTTCTGGGAAAGGGATACTCCAAAAGCGAAACGCGACCACTGGCGAGAGCCTCTCGTCGGCTCTCGCCCGGTCGGTTTGGGCTTCGGCTTTTTTACGTTTCGACTTACACCATCCACGGGGTCCCAACCTTGATGGCGGGGATCTCGTTGAGGCTCGGCCCGGTCGAACCGGGCGTTGACCGTCGAAAGCAATGGCGGAAGGGAAAACGTCCAGATCCGGGATTCAAGAACGACGGCTCGAAGCCGCTTCCGGTTGGACATCGATTCGGATTTTGAGCAGACGTGATCAGCTCAAAAAGTCGGGTTGTTTTAACAGGGTGACGATCAAACGGCCACGAGTTCGACGTCTTTTTTCGGAGTCTTGGTCGGAATTTCCGTCATATCTTCACCGGAACCACTGGCTTCGAGCCCTTTGACCAGAGCGCCAAGTTGAAGCGCGAGCAAGCGATCTTCGGGGCTATGACCGCGGAGCAAGGCGAGAAACGCCTCGGCACCGATGAGCACGGCCTTGGGCTTGCTGTGGATCGTCAAGACATAACGGGCGTTGGGCGATTCCAACGATTCGAGAACTTTCGGTAGGTCGCGGTGAAGTTCGCGACTTCCGATAAAACGAACGCGGGGCTGAGGCATCACCATCCTCGAAGGCCGGAAACGGCCAAATGACTCGGAAGATCGGGGCGGTAAAAAACAGGGAACCGCCTCGGGATTGTGACAGGTAAAACATACGTTACACGTCGTCGTCGGCCACGTCAACCATCCAGATGGAATGAAGACGAGAAATCTCGAATCTTCACGAGATCTAAGCAAACACATCGTGATGTAATCATACGTTAATGTGTGGATGATGTGATCGCTACAAGTGTCGAACTCTGGCGGAGATGGCGAGTATCGGTCATTCCGGTTTGCGATCACCGGCAGGAACGGAAGAATCATCGACTTGCGCCGCGGCGGGGACCGTCGGAAAAACTGCGGCGGGAGCGTTCGAGGGAGCAATCCCCAGAAACTCGGCAATATCCTTATATTGACCGTAAAGCTTCACGACCTCGGCGAGAATCGAATTCGCCTCGACGCTCTTGCCTTCGAGTTCGGCCTTCTTCGCCCTGGTCAAAAGTTCGATCACCTGAGATTTGCGTAGCGCCATCTCTTTGGTTCGATCACTGGAGCGCTTCTTGGCGAGCAGGAACCATGGGCGGTCGTCTTTGTCGTCAGGCCGTAAGCCGCTCGCCATCTCTTCCCAGGCGGCGACGGCCGCGACGTCGTCTCCTCGCTTCTCGGCGGCCGAGGCAAGCGTGTGAAACTGGACGAATCGCTCCTCTTGCAAGCCCGACGGCTTGTTGAAGCCCGTATTCGCCTGGCTTTGAAGCATTCGGGCGCGACCTTC
>JAYVYS010000926.1:0-3841 GCA_043784005.1 Isosphaeraceae bacterium | reverse complement strand
GCATTCGCGGTCGCTTCACGTTCGGCCGTTCCAAAATAGGCGGGACATGTGATCACAACGTCAGTGATCTTCGCACCTCCCAGCGCGATCTCGGCGTCTCCAACGACCTTTCGGAGAATGAACGACGAGAGGTCCTCTGGACTGTACGTTTGCCCCTCATGCTCGAATACGAAGTTCGGATCGCCCATGTGTTGCTTGACACGCGAGACCACCCGATGCGGCTCGACCTTGGCCGACTCCTTCGCGGTGTTTCCGACGATCACATTCTCGCCATCGAACAGAACGACCGAGGGCGTGATCCGCTCGCTCTCCTGATTCGGAACGATGACAGGCTTGCCATGTTCGTCGACATAGGCGATCGCCGAATAGGTGGTCCCCAGGTCGATGCCGAATACCCGCTTCAGGCCATCACTCACGGCGCGTCCTCCCGTGTCTTATCACGATGACGAGGCAGACTTACCGATCTCCGCCAGTCTACCAGCAATCTCAGAGTCTTCGTGCCAGCCTCAGACTTATTGTCTCAGGGATGGAAAACCCGGAGAGCGCACTCATGCATGGAGGGCTCCAAGTGAACTGTCCACCCTCACGTTACGAT
This sequence comes from Isosphaeraceae bacterium, assembly GCA_043784005.1. Lineage (GTDB taxonomy): Bacteria > Planctomycetota > Planctomycetia > Isosphaerales > Isosphaeraceae > JAYUFP01. Next base: position 3,246 of record JAYVYS010000926.1, on the reverse strand, counting down.
AGTAATCAAGGAAGGCGAGAAGCCCATCGATCGGGCGATTCCTGTCACTTGAAAGTAAACAAAACGCGACAGCCACTTGAGACGGAACGACCCTCTGATGATCGGGCCTCGCGATGTACTTTGGGCTTTTCGACGATCTGTCGATCGTCCCGAAACGAAGCCGATCCCGTTCCCAATCGAACCCAATGGCAATCTGTGCGGCCTTTGGAAGGACTTTATGATCTCCCGAAACGAAGCCGATCCCGTTCCCAATCGAACCCAATGGCAATCTCTGCGGGCGTTCGCAGGATTTCGAGCTCTCCCGAAACGAAGCCAATCCCCTTCCCAATCGAACCCAATGGCAATCTGTGCGGGCGTTGGAAGGATTTCAGGGTCTGCCGGAATTAAGCCGAGCTTTCGGCTTCGTTCACATTGTCCTTCCGTTAAGAACCTCTCATCGGCGGCGAATCCTCGGGCATGGCAACCGCGGTCCGCCGCGAGGTGCCAACTTTTTCGCTTTCTTCCGGAATCGATTGTCCCTGGCAAGTACGTCCATAGCAAATCGCTTTTTTGCGGAAAGGATCGTTCCAGGCGCAACGGATTCGTTGATTGGACACTGGTCCAGCTCGCCGTTCGCTAAATAATGAAGAATGTCGACAATGTCTATCCCGCTGAAACCTCAAGGGCCACAACCATGAATTGCATCCGACTCCCACAACTCGCAGTGACGACGCTCGCAATCGCCATCGTATTTTTCTTTCCGGGCTCCGGGCGTGCTCAGATGGGTTACACGCAAGGGCCGGTGAATGTTCAACCCCAGGTCTATCGAAGCCCTCAAGGTTGGGTGCGAGGTACTCGATATTACGCGCGGGAGCCAAGGATGGGATATGGCATGAGACCCACGTATTCGCCCCAATACCTCACTCGATTCCGCGGCGAATATGTGGGTGGCCGCAACTTCTACTGGCCAACCGGACGTAATATCCCGATGGCCAAACCATGGCTCTCGGCTCGCTAAACCGATTCCAACCGGGCGTGCGGTGATTGGACCCCGAGGAATCGCGATCGGAACGGCTTTTCCAGGCGACCGTCTAAGAAACAAATGCGACGAACGTTAAACGGAATGTTCAGGCATCGCGAGTTCCGTCCGTGTTCAAGGGTTCCTTGCCTCGTTTGGTCGGGATAAAGGGGTCTGCCATGACGTTTCAAAGCCTTCGATGGTTCGTTCTCGCCGCGCTCGTCGCGACGGGTTACGCCCGGTCTCTCATGGCCCAAGGTTTCATCGTCGATCGGCGCGTGCATGTGCCGATCGCTCGATCTTTCGAGGTCAAGGAAGTCTCGCTTGACGTTCGGATTCTCGATCAGGTCGCCGACGTCCAGGTTTCTCAAACGTTCCACAATCCGGGCTCTTTCCAGCTTGAGTCGGAATACCTTTTTCCCATGCCCGAAGACGGAGCGATTCAGAACTTCGTCCTCCTTGTGGATGGAAAGGAACTCCCCGGCCGCCTTCTCTCCAAAGACGAAGCGCGACGGATTTACGAAGAGATCGTACGCACAAGGCGCGACCCCGCCCTTCTCGAATACATGGGTCGAGGTCTCTATCGTACGAGCGTCTTCCCGATCCCCCCCGGGGCCGACCGCAAGGTCACCATGCGATACACCCAGGTTTGTAAACGCGACCGCGATGTCGTCGAGTTCGCCTATCCACTGGCGACTCAGAAGCTGACCGCGAAGCCGATCCAGAAGCTCTTGTTGTCTCTTCGCATTGAAAGCCGCGATCCGATCAAATCGGTTTACAGCCCGACCTATGACGCCAGAATCGAGCGCGCCGGCGACCGCGATCTTCGCGTTCATTTCGAGCAATTCAACACGATCCCAACCGCCGACTTCCGCTTGATCTACACCCTTTCCGAGGGGTCGATGGGGGCCTCGGTACTGAGCTACCGCCCTTCGGCATCGGAAGACGGCTATTTCATGCTTCTAGCGAGCCCGGAAGTGAAGGCGGCGAATGCCAAGCGTCAACCCAAGACGGTCGTCTTCGTCCTTGATCGTTCCGGCTCGATGTCCGGAAAGAAGATCGAACAGGCCCGAAACGCCTTGAAATTTGTTCTCGGCAACCTTGGGGAGGATGACACGTTTAACATCGTCGCATATGACGACCGCGTCGAGACCTTTAAACCCGAGCTTCAGCGCTACTCTCCCCGATCCCGCGAAGAGGCGGAGCGATTCGTCGACAACATCCGCGAGGGGGGAAGCACCAACATTGACGGTGCCCTCAAGTCGGCGATGGAGATGATCCGGGACGACTCTCGCCCGAGCTACGTTCTTTTTCTGACAGACGGCCTGCCAACGGCGGGTGAGACCAAGGAAATCGCGATTGCCGAACACTGCCGTTCTTCGAACACGAATCGCGCCCGACTTTTTGTATTCGGGGTCGGTTTCGACGTCAACGCGAGGCTTCTCGACCGACTCAGTGCGGGCAACAGCGGCACAAGTGAATACGTCAAGCCCGATGAGGATATCGAGGCGAAGGTAGGCCGCTATTACGCCAAGCTGACCGCCCCCGCCCTTTACGACCTCCGCGTCGAACTCTCAGGCACGGATGTGAATCGGACCTATCCTCGGGATATCCCCGACCTATTCGAAGGCGGCCAGCTCGTGCTGATGGGGCGTTATCGCGAGGGCGGGAAGACCACCGTGCGGCTCTCAGGCAAGGTGGGAGGCGAACGCCGGAGTTTCGAGTTCCCGGTCGAATTGGCTTCAACGGGGCGAAGTTCCTCCCACGATTTCGTCGAGAAAATCTGGGCGACCCGGCGCGTCGGTGACCTGATCGATCAGATCGACTTACACGGTCAAAACAAAGAACTCGTGGATGAGCTTGTCGCGATCAGCATGAAATATGGCATCCTGACGCCCTATACCTCGTTCCTCGCGGACGAGAATCAGTCACTCCATGCCAATGCGGACAATGCGATTCGCGCCAAGAAGTCGCTCGAACGGCTCGATGTGGTTTCTGGAGCCGACGGTGTGAATCTGCGCGGGGCGAAGCAGGAATTGAAGTTGGCCGAGCGTGCCGCGGCCCCCGCGCCGGCTGGAATTCCGTTTGGCCTCAATCTCCCGAACCAGCAGACTCAACTACCGGCAGGGCAGCAGGCTCAGCCACGGGGGGCAGGCGGTCCATCGGTTGGACGTAGCGGTCTAAGTATGGGGGGCATGATGGGCGGCGGCTATGGAGACGGCATGGCGCGCAGTGAAGCCGCCAAAACT
>JAYVYS010000925.1:0-9090 GCA_043784005.1 Isosphaeraceae bacterium | reverse complement strand
CGCTCATCGCTGGCGGTCCCGAGCCGTTTGTGGACCAACTCGACGGTGAGAGCTTCCCCTCCCGCCGACAGGAGTTGTTCGAGCAACGACTGGGCATCTCGCATCGAGCCCGAGGCGCGTCTGGCGACGACGCGTAAGGCGTCGGGCTCGGCGATCACCTTTTCTCGCAAACAGATTGAAGAGAGGGTCTCGACCACTTGTTCCGGACTGATTCCCGCAAAGTCATAGCGTTGGCAGCGCGATAAAACGGTGATCGGAATCTTGTTCGGTTCGGTCGTGGCGAAAAAAAACTTGACGTGCGACGGCGGCTCCTCCAGCGTTTTCAAAAGAGCGTTGAACGCACCCGTCGAGAGCATGTGGACTTCATCAATGTAGTAGATCTTGTAGCGGCAACGGCTGGGCCGGAGCCCGGCGTTTTGCCTCAGTTCACGCACCGCCTCGACGCCGTTGTTACTGGCACCGTCGATCTCGATCACATCAACGTCTTGTCCCACCGAGATCGCCTGGCAGATGTCGCAAACGTTGCAGGGGCTCTCTGTGGGGCCCTGAACGCAGTTGAGACACTTCGCGAAGATTCGGGCGATCGAGGTCTTGCCGACTCCCCGTGTCCCTGAAAAGAGGTACGCGTGCGTCACCCGGTTCAGTTTGATCGCATTGCGGAGGGACTGAACGACATGGTCCTGCCCGACGACATCCTCGAAGGTCTGAGGGCGATAGCGGCGGGCGATGACGGTATAGCCCGTCGGTTCGTCAGGGGCCGGGACTGAGGCCGAAACCGTCGGGGGCATCGGTGAATTCGTCCCTGGTAGGAAACAAAGGAGAGTGACGCAGAGAGCGGGGAGAGCCGGGGAGGTTCTCCCGAGCACATGAAGGCGATGCTTATGGCTGCTGCGTTCCCGCCCTGACCAGGTTCGCAAGCCCTCATTGCCCGGGTCCCCCCCGGCTCACCCTGGTCCCCGCGTCGCGGCCAAGCTGGTGAAGATAACATTGTCGGACAAGGAACGATCGCACGCAAGGCCAACCTCGAAGGAGAGAAAAATGGCGTCATTCCTTCTGAAAAAGATCGCTATTGAGAGTGAGAACACCTGTGAAGCTTGTCATTGACATAAGTTTATACTCCCCGCGGCGTTTCATGAGACGACAATTCCGGGAGGGCGAGCCTCCCGTCGAGCCGGGTCGACCCTTGGCTCAGCTCCGGATTGAACCAAAATGAGACCACGCGAAGGATCGATGGATCGTTGCCAAAATCCTATTTCAGTAGATAAGCGTATCGTGATTTTCTTGTAGAGACAACGCGTTCTTCAACCCCTGATCACGACCGTATCTTGCCGGGTATTCTCGAGGCGCGACGGTATTCCACTACGATTGATGGCGGAGATCAATGACTTGCTCCACTCTTCTCCCGTATCACAATAAACGAACACTCCAAGCACCAGGGTTTCTCTGCCGACCCAAAAAATCCGTAACCAAAACCGCGATGTCCGCCCTCTTTGACTGACGGAGCGAGCGGGTGACAACCCGGGCACGCGCTGGGTTGTTTTGGAAAATCTGTCTCTGAAGCCGTCATGATGAGGTGATTCGAAATGGTCGCGGTTTCGTCGAAAATCATGGTTGCAAGCCAACGGGTAAGAGCCGGTACGGTCCTCGTTTCCGTATTGCTTTTTAGCGCGATCCGTACGAAAGCCGAGGAGAATTCCAGGGCCGCTCCCCAGTTGGCGCTTCAGGTTTTCAAGACGAATTGCATGAACTGTCACGAGTCGGATGGAAAGGGTGAATCGTCTCGCAAAATCATGCCCAAGATTCCCGATTTCAGCGATCCGAAATGGCATGAGAGTCGGCCCGATAACGAACTGTCGCGCTCCATCCTATACGGCAAGGGAGAGATGAAGCCCATGGGGCCGAAACTGGGGGGGGTGGCTCCCGAGCAATTGGTGGCGATCGTCCGAAAGTTCCAGGATGGCGAGATCCCCGAACTCTCCCAGGAGAATTCCGAACCTACGGAATCGAAAGCTCAGACGGTCGTCGGAACAAAACGCGGCGGACGTTCGGTACGGACGCCGGCCCCACATGTGCCGGGTGCCTCGGCAGCGTCCATCGCCACGTTTCAACGTATGTGCCAGAGCTGCCATGGTCCCGACGGCTCGGGCATTTTACGCGACACATTCGCCGCGTTACCCGATTTTCGCGACCCTACCTGGCACGTCAAGAGGAGCGATGAGGCGTTGATCAGCAGCCTTCTGAACGGGAAAAATGCCACCATGCCGTCGTTCCGCGGTCAACTCGGTCGTACACAAGTGAAGGAACTGGTTTCTCTCGTTCGGGCATTCAATCCCAAAGCGACTTCAGCAACGCTCGCGAAGGATTCCCAGACGCCGCCTCAGGAGAAGGAATTCGACGAAAAATTCAAGGCGCTGTCGGCGCGGTTAATGAAATATGAAGACGAAGTGCGGATTTTGCAGAAGTCGGATCGCTAGACGTTGACTCGTGGTGCGATCATTTTTGATTGAATCGTAAAGATACAAGAATATCAATGTTTGGCATTTACTTTACACTGATGCTTGAACGAAACGCCTTCCATTCCATCCGGCACGGGAAGATTCACGTCGCCCGGGCATTGCGTGAGTCGAGACTTCGATTCAAAGGGCCGTCTGTGCCGACTGGGGCTTCGGACGTTCGACGGTCGATACATCATCTTTCACGTCGATCATAAGGGCGTGAGGGAGAACCGTTCGAGATCCATGTTGCTCAGAGCGACTCTCCCTCGCTCGCGCCTCACGCCGGTGGTGGCGGAGGATTAGCCGGTTCGGGATTGGCCGGAACCGTGGGCGCGTCGCCGACGGGCGCATCTTCGGTCGGTTTGAGTTCGCTGATGGGCTGCGAGTATATCAATCGCTTCGGCGAAGGTTCAGGGGCGGGCGTGCCGCTTGGGACGTCGTCGATCTTCTGGAGCCAGTCGATCAGCTTTTCGTATTCGACACCCGTGAGGCTCACTCTCGACCGCATGTGGGCGAAGACGTTTTGCGTGTTTGAGAACGGCCGTTCGGAGAGTTGTCGGCGGACGTGGCAGTACGCGCAGTACATCTTGTAAAGCTCGCCGCCGGTAACCTCCGCCTCAAACCCTTTAGCCTCGACGATACGCCCTGGTCCTTGCTCGCGAAGGGGGGCGGGGCCGTCGGTGTATCGCGGCGAGGCCGAAAATTTTGGGGCTGTCATCGTGCAACCCGAGCCGATCGCACCGATGATGGCCAGGGTCCACGCCGCCCGGTACGGCGGTTTCTCTCGCATGATGTTCGCTTGCGGAACGTCTCGAATCGTTCGACCCCTATCATCCGCACTATCTAACTTGAACATGATCAACTCCTTTCGGATGACGGGTCAAAACGCCCAGATGCCTTGCGCCAGGAAGATGTTGTCGTTGAGAGATTTCCCAGTAAGCTCCTGGTTGATCTCGTAGGCGAATTTCACAAACATGGCTGTGTAGAAGTAATAATTCACACCAAACGTGTACTGGTTGCGGTTGATCGGCGCGTCGAGGGGGCTACCGTAAGCGGTGAGGTCGAGTTGTGAGCGGTCAACGCCGTGAAAATTGGTGTAGCCGTAGCGGAATACCATCTCGCTTCGCTGCCAGATCCAACTTCGCGAGGCGTAATTTCGGTAAGCCAACTGAGCATACAGGCCACGACGATCGATGTTCTTGCCGATGAACGACCCGGCTTGCTGGTTGTTCTGAGCATACTCGAACCGGGCATCCCAGTTTCCGTAGCGATAATTGAAGTCGTACTGCCAGAGGTTGAAGCCGTCCCGAGAATTTGAAGCATACGCTCCGTTGTGGTAACCGGAGATCCCCGTGGTTACCCCGATCAACGGGTTCCAGATGCTGAGCCGACCACCGTAGGAACGGACGTTGACTTCATCCGGCCCGCCGACCAACGTATTCAGATCGGCGACGCCGTTGAGCCCTTTGCCGGGTGCCGCGGCCGTCTGAAAGCCGTTGCCAAGATAGCCCGAGTAGGTCAACTTAAAGGGCGATCCGGCGATGTATTTGCCGCCTCGAAGCTGAAGCCCGTCGGTCGACGTCAGAGGCGAGACCTGTCGAAACATCAAAGGGACGTCGGGAAGCTTGTTGATCCACTCGTGGTTGAGTTGTTCGTTGAAAAATCCGATCGGCGTGAGGTATCGACCCGCCAGCAGGGTGAGGTTGTTGGTCAGAAACCAGTCCAGGTGAGCGACCCCGACGCCGACTCCGGTGTTCGAGAAATCGATCGTCGATTCGAGCAGCACTCTCTTATTCAACTGGAGCAGAAAGTAAGGCGAAAACGTCGGCGATCCGAACTGTCCATTCTTGCCGTTGGGCTTAGCGTAGTCTCCAACCATTGAGCCGTAGATGCTCAGTGGCGTCTCGACCGTCTGCATGGGGAGAAAGAGTTCCTTGGCGGTCGGCGGGAGTTCGGGACCGCGGACCCACTGCGAGTCGACGCGGTCGTGTAGGCTGTCGACGGCGTCAGCCACTTCCTTATCTCGATGTGCGGCCTGGATCGAGCGATCTTCGAGTTCGGCGGTCTTCTCTTTCAAGATCTGGACGTCGCTCGATTTATCGCGAGGAGGGATCGTCACCTTGAGCCGGTTGGCGAGAAGTTCGGTCATCTGCCGCAAAGTGTCGATCTGCTTTTGTTGCAAAGCGATCTGACGGCGGAGGCGTTCCAATTCCCCGAGGTTGTCGACCGCGGTGCCGGGCTCGGGAAGGGGCTCCGCCTCGGCGGGTCGCTGCGACGGCTTCGCGGCGGAAGGCGATGCCTGAGCCACGACGGTCGCCATTGGATCCACCGAAAGCGACACCGCTCGGGGTACTTGAAGAGTGTCTACCACTTCCGACGGTTTCGAAGGGAGACTCGTGTTTACGGGAATGACGGTAGGCTCCGACGGAAGAACCACGTTGGGTTCGTCGTCCGCGCGTACGATTCCACCCAATGACGTGAGGAGTAGCCCGGCGCTCATTAGCAAAAAAGGGTGTTTAGGCATTTCAGGGTCTCGCCCCGTTGAGTTTTTGAACTTTGAGGGCAGCCTGGTCTGAAATCCCGTGCATCGTCACGTTTGATAAATTTCTGGCATGTCGGGATGAAGGGTGATCCGAGCCAGCCTTCGATTACTATCGGTTGTGCCCTCTGTGTCGGTTGTCCCGTTTTTCGTCGGGGGGCGATATTTATCGACCAGTCATTCCTCAAGTCGAAATCCAGAACAGCAAGAAAACCGGGATCCAAAAAAAACGCCCGGAGCTTTCCGGGCGTGAAGAATCGTGGAGTGATTTGTCAGAAGCGCAGGGCTAAGACGCATGTCAGCGGGACGATGGGGTCGGCAAGTCGCGCAAACGCTGGATCAGCGAAGTTCGGCGAGTGAGTTTCGGCTCTCCGACTGTTACCGGCATCGCGACCGATTTGACAAGGCTGTCTTGAGCTTGTCGACCTGAAGTTTGCGTTCCCGCCGGTTCGGGAATGGGCTTCACTTGAGTGCCCATCCCCGATCCACCCGTCGAGACGGGGCGGGGAATTTGTCGCCTCGGGTCGAATCCTCGAAGATGTCTGGCGATGCCGTAATACTCGTCGTAGGTCAGTGTTCCGCGAAACTGCGGCATCACCGCACCCCTGCCGAAATGCAAGACCTGGGCGATGTATTCGTCGGAACGGCTGTCTTGCCAGCAAGCATCGACGAAATTGGGAACATCAGGAATATCCCAGACTCCACGCCCATCGACTCCATGGCACCGAATGCAATAGCGATTGTACAAAGCGGCGGAAGTCCGGCGCTCCTGTTCGAGACTACGTGTCCAGACCCATGACCCCTCCCCGACGCAAGGCGCACGCGGCACCTGCGAGGCAAGGGCCTCACGGTTCGCGATCATAGGGCTCCCTGCCCAGGCGTCAGACACCCCGATGTCGCAGGCGAGCAGTCCCATGGCCGTGCTGAGTAATGCGAGATGATATTTTTTAGCCATTCTGGCCCTCCTCTTTTGCGGAATCGAACCAGACTAGGAAAACGGATTCCTTCCGCGGCCCAGACAAGAATCACCCTGGGATAATCGGTATTCGCGCGTCTCTGAGCGGAAGAAAAACGGGTCGGTAGGCGAGGTTTCCATGCGGAATCGCTCGCGAAGGCATCGGCCTTGCCATTGTGCGCCGACTTGAGGACGATAATGGTGTCGAACGCAGGGCCTCCGCCCCTCGATCCATCACGGCTGACTTGAACCCTGCTCCGCTTGCCCGGAATCTTTTTGCGAGAGATCTCTGTTCCTGACAAAACGATTCGGGCTTAACCGACGTCACCGCGGAAATTTAGAGAGAAAGAGGGGCAGACCATGGCCCGACGCTTGACCGCCCGCCCGGCTCCCGCCTGGGTGGGGGACCTTCCGGTCTTCGAACGGTCGCTGGCCAATGGGTTCAAGGCCCTCGTCCTGCCCAGAAGTCACGCGCCTGTCGTTGTTTGCGACCTGTATTATCCCGTCGGATCCGTGAACGAACCGCCTGGAAAAACCGGCCTGGCGCACTTCGTCGAGCACATGCTCTTCAAAGGGACCGAGCGGTTCCCCAAAGGACAAATCGATCGCCTCGCCTTCATCGCGGCGGGGCACTCCAACGCCGAAACCGGCGAGGATCTCACGCACTACTGGTTCGCCTTCCCCTCGGACCGCTGGGAGATCGCACTGGCCGTCGAGGCCGACCGGATGCGAGGCGCGAATTTCGACCCCCACGAGATCGAGGCCGAACGCAAAGTGATTGTCGAGGAACGAGCCCGCGACATGGATTCGCCCGTCGGTAGGCTCGATCAGCAGCATCTCGCCGTTTCTTATTTGCACCACCCCTACCGCAACCCGATCCTCGGCTGGCCCGACGATCTGGAGCGTATCAGCCTGGACGATCTTCGAGATTTCTACCGCCTCCACTACCGACCCGACGGCGCGGTCCTCGTGGTCGTGGGGGACGTTCAACCCGAGCAAGCCCTCGATCGTATCGAAGCCCACTTCGGGACCATCGAACGAGGAATTCTCCCCCGATTCGAGCCTTCGTCAAGCGAACCGAGGCAAACAGGGCGGCGGGATTTCACGATGGTCGAGTCGGAGTCTGTCGCCAGGGCGTTGTTCGGCTGGCACACCGTTTCTCGCGGACATCCCGATGGTCCCGCCCTGAATGTCTTGTCGGACCTGCTCGCGTGCGGCAGGAGGTCGCGGCTTTGGGATACGCTGGTCGAGCGGGGGCGGGTCGCGTCTTATGTCGACGCCGCGCAAGAGGGCTCGCAGCGTGCCGGACAGTTTTTGGTGCAGGTCGAATCTCCGGCGGAAGTCGAGACGGGTCGGGTCGAAAAGGAACTCCGCGCGATCCTCGAAGCATTGGCCGATGCCGGACCCACGACCGAGGAACTCGAACGTTCCAGGCACCGGCTCGAAGCCGCCTGGCGCTGGGAACAGGAAGACCTTGCCGGCCTTGCCTCCGGCCTTGGCCAAGTCGCGCTCTGGGACGACTGGCGCGTTTGGCAGGCTGAACATCGCGCGGCCTTGGCGGTATCGGCGGAAGACATCCGGCGCGTGATTTCCACTTATCTGAATGAGTCGGGCCTGACCGTGGGCTGGTCGTTGCCAAAACCCTCGCGGTCGGTCGCCGTGCTCTCTCCCGCCGACTTTGAGGCGGTATCGGTTCCAAGCCTTCCACGGCCTTCGCCGATCACGATCATTGACCGGCCAATCGGTCTTGTGATCCCCAACGGCGGCACAAAGCTCGCGGATTTCAAGCCTCAGCGTTTCATCCTTCCGAACGCTCTGCGACTGCTCACCGAGCAACGACCCGGAACCGGGATCGTCGCCCTCGAACTCTTCATCGACGCGGGACTTCTCCGCGAAGAGAAGCCGGGCCAGTCCTTTCTGACCGGTCGCCTGCTTGAGGAAGGGACGCTCGCACGCTCCGCCGAAGAGATTGCCGAGATCATCGAGGATGTCGGCGGGACGCTCGAACTGGGCTCGACGGGAGCCTCGTTACGGGTCCGCGCTGAGGACTTGCCGCTCGCGCTTGAGCTACTTGCTGATGTGACGCTGCGTCCCCGGTTTCCGCAAGAGGCCCTGACCTGGGCCAAACGACGGATCGTGGCGGAATTACAGGCCGATCGCGACGACCCTTCGTTTCTCGCGGACCAGATTTTTCGAGGCCTCGTCTATGGTGATCACCCCTACGCCCGCGACCCCCGAGGCGCGATCCGCGAGATCGGGCGATTGACGCTTGACGACGTGAACGCGCATCATTCGCGTTATTTTACGGCCGACAACGCGTTTCTTGTCGCCGTCGGAGACTTCGAGCCGAGAAAGCTGGCGTCGCTGGTGAAAGCGAATTTCAAGGGGTGGAACCCACGCGCGGGCCGGCCACTCACGGCCCCTAAAATCTCGAGAGAGTCGGTGACTCGGTCGCGCATTCGAAGGGTTTCGCAACCGGGCGAGCAAGTCCACATCGTGCTCGGGCATCTGGGGGTCACGCGAAATCACCCTGATTTCGATGCACTCGCGGTCCTCGACCACATCTTCGGCAGCGGTCCGGGTTTCACCGATCGGCTGAGCCGGATCGTCCGCGACGAGATGGCGCTCGCGTACTCGGTCGGCGGCGGAATCACGGAATCGGCCGACATCGCGCCGGGCCTCTTTCGGGTCTACGCCGGCACAATGCCCGCCGAGGCCGACCGTGTTGTCGAGGCCGTGATGGAGCAAGTGAGAGCCATGCACGCAGGCGAGTTCTCCGACGAGGAAGTGGAGCGAGCGAGACGATATGTCGCAGGTTCGTGGGTCTTCGACTACCAGACCGTGGAACAGCGCGCCGAGCGATTGCTCGAAATCGAACGCTGGGAGCTCGGCCTGGACGAACCCATCCTCTGGCCCGATCGGATCGCGAAAGTAACACCAAAGCAAGTCCGCCGCGCAGCGCGAATGCACCTCCATCCCGACGCGATCAGCCGGGTCGAGCTTGGGCCGGTCAGGCGACGAGGACGGCGTGCGGACGCGGAGTGCGCTTGATGAGGAGTGAACCTCAGAGCCGCCACGTGTCTTCCGCCATTCCGAGTCGA